>DASTTC010000091.1:0-11283 GCA_035760345.1 Burkholderiales bacterium
GCGCGAGGCGGGGCGCAGGTTGCACACGCTCGGCGTGATCGCGGGGAAGGGGTGCAGCGGGTCGCCGAACTTGTCCAGCGACAGCGGCTGCACGTGCCATTCGATGTTGGCCGTGGGCTGCGACGGGTCGCTCTTGGCGAAGGCCCCGAGTTGCGAGGGCGGCATGGTCAGCGGACCGGTCTTGAACAGCAGGTACTCCAACCCCATCGCTGCCTTGCCCCAGAGGCTGTTGGCCTGCTGGTTGAGGGTCTTTACGCCGCTCACCTTGTACTGCAGGCGGATCTGCAGGTGGTCTTGGAGGTTCTCGCCGACCTCGGGCGAATCGTGAAACACCGGAATACCGAGGGACTGGAGATGCGAACCTGGTCCCACGCCGGACAGCTGCAGGATTTGGGGTGTCCCAATCGAGCCGGCGGCGAGAATCACCTCGCGCGAAGCTTTTGCGGAGCGCAAGTCGCCGCCGGCTCGAAACTCAACGCCGGCACAGCTCCGGCCCTCGAACAGGAGCCGGGTGACGTGCGCATTGGTGACGACACTTAAGTTCTTGCGGTGGAGAATGGGTCGGAGGAACGCCTTCGTCGCACTCCACCTCACCCCGCGCTTCTGATTCATCTGAAAGTACGCGCAGCCCGTGTTGTCCCCCGTGTTGAACGTGCGAATGGGCCGGATGCCGCACTCCGCCGCGGCCGCCCGCCAGGCATCCAGGATCTCCCAGCGCACGCGCGGATCCTCCACGCGCAGCTCGCCGCCCGAGCCGTAGCTGTCCACGGCGCCGTGCTCGTAGTCTTCGAGCGAGCGGTACAGGGGCAGCAGCTCGTCCCAGGACCAGCCCGGGCCCCAGTGCGCGTAGTCCTCGCGCTGCCCGCGCATGTAGATCATGGCGTTGATCGAGGAGCAGCCGCCGAGCCCGCGGCCGCGCGCATAGTGGATGGAGCGGTGCGCGAGGTGCTCGTCCGGCGCGGTCTTGTAGCACCAGTCGGTGCGCGGGTTGGCGATGGTGTAGAGGTAGCCGACGGGGATATCGATCCAGAAATAATCGTCCTTGCCGCCGGCTTCGAGCAGCAGGACTTTGGTTGCGGGGTCGCGCGAGAGGCGGTTGGCGAGCAGGCAACCGGCGCTGCCCGCGCCCACCACGACGTAGTCGGCGGAGATCGATGCTTGGGCCATGCGTGCAGTCGCTAGAATAGCAGCCAGCCGTGGCCGAAACCTCCAGCCGCACCCTGGTGTGCAGCGTGCTCTTCGCCGAGCTCGCGGGCTATGCCCAATTGCCGGGCAGCGAGCAGCTGCAGCGCAAGCGCATGCTGAAAGCGCAAATTGCGCAGGAGCTGGTGCAGGTGCCGATGGCGGAGCGCGTGGTGCAGGAAATCGAGTCGGGCATCGCCGTCGCCTTTCTCGTCGACGGCGAAGCGGCGCTCGCCACGGCCATCGGCCTGCAGGCGGGCGCCGGCACGATGGCGCTGCACATCGGCCTGACCCTGGGCACGGTGCACGTGGTGCAGGACCTGAACGGGCAGACGGCCATCGTCGGCGAGGGTGTGAACGACGCACAGCGCGTCGCCGCGCATGCCGCGACCGGCCAGGCGCTCGCCACGGGCAGTTACCGCGAGGTCGTCTCGCGGCTCTCGCCGGATCATGCCGCGGTGTTTCGCGTCGTCGCGCTGCGCAGCGACGCGCGCGGGCGAGAGCACGAGCTCTTCGAGGTGCGCATCGCCGGGCCGGCGGCGCCGGCGCGGGCGGTGCCGGACGCCGCGAGCGTGTTCGACGCCGGCCCGCACCTCATCGTCTCGGCATACGATCGCGCGGCGGTGCAGCAGGCGCTCGACGACCTCGCCGCGAAGGGTGCGCGCGTCGTCTCTCCCATCACGCGGGTCGGCGACAAATGGATGGCGAGCTGCGAGCATCCCGGCGTGCGCGCGAGCGAATGCAAGATCGAGAAGCTCGGGCTGACGAGCATCGTCACCGGGCCGACGCGCCAGGCGGTGGCGATGAAGGTGGAAGAGCTGCTCGAGCGTGGCGCGCGCTTGTCGGGCGAGATCGAACAGGACGGCGGCGTGTGGACCGCCGTATGCGACTCGGGCGGGGCGGGGGGTTGAGCGGCCCGCGCCGCCGCCGCATCGGCATCGACCTCGGCGGCACCAAGATCGAGGCGCTGGCCCTCGACGGCGAAGGGCGCGAAGTGTTCCGCAAGCGCATCCCCACACCGCAGGACCGCTACGAGTCCACCGTCGACGCGGTGGCCGGCCTGGTGCGCGAGGCGGGCGAGGGCACGGTGGGCGTGGGCGTTCCCGGCGCGCTCTCGCGTGCGAGCGGCCTGGTGAAGAACGCGAACTCCACGCGCCTCATCGGCCGACCCTTCAAGCAGGACCTGGAGCGCGCGCTCGGCCGCGAGGTGCGCGTGATGAACGATGCCAACTGCTTTGCGCTCTCGGAAGCGGTGGACGGCGCGGGTGCGGGTGCTGAGGTCGTGTTCGGCGTGATCCTCGGCACGGGCGTGGGCGGCGGCGTGGTGGTGCGCGGCGAGGTGCTCACCGGCGTGAACGCGATCGCCGGCGAGTGGGGCCACAACCCGCTGCCGCTGCCTACGGCGCAGGACCTGCCCCTGCGCGTGTGTTACTGCGGGCGCGCGGGCTGCACCGAGGCGTATCTCTCGGGGCCCTCACTCGCTCGCGACCATGAACTGGCCACCGGCCAGAAGCTAGCTCCCGAGCAAATCGTTGCCAGCGGCCACGAAGCGACCCTCGCGCGCTACGAGGAGCGGCTCGCGCGCGCGCTCGGCACGGTGATCAACCTGATCGATCCCGATGTGGTGGTGCTGGGCGGCGGCATGTCCAACGTCGAGCGGCTCTACGCCAACGTGCCGCGCCTGTGGGGCCGCTACATCTTCTCCGACCGGGTGGACACTCGCCTCGAGCACGCGCGCCATGGCGATTCGAGCGGCGTGCGTGGCGCGGCCTGGCTGTGGGGCGGGCCGCCGCGCTCGACGTAGAATGGCGGCATGACGCGCATCCTCGCCGGTCTTGCCCTTACTGCGCTGCTGGCCGGTTGCGCCACCACCCTGGGGGGCCGCGATCACTGTGCGGCGCGTCTGGACACGGCGTGGCAGGAGCTGGACCTGGCCAAGGTCGCAGGATTCGCCGGCACCGTGAGTTTCGCCAAGGCGCTCGGCCTGCTGACCAGCGCCAAGACGCAGCAGGCGCTGGAGAACTTCGAGCGCTGTGCCGACGAGGCCGGGCGGGCCAGCTTCTACATCGAGGAGTCGAGGAGCGGGCGCTAGCAGGCGAGGACGGTTCGGCAACCAAGGCAAGGGGGAGTGCTGCAGTGGGGTCGTGGTCGCTGCGTTCGAGGCTCCTCGCGCTGGTATTGGTCGCGCTGCTGCCGGCGTTTGCGCTGCTGGGCTGGACTGCCTACCAGACGCGGACAGAGCAAGTCGCGCATGCCCGGAGCCACGTCGGCGAACTGGGGCGCATGGCGGCGTTCGCGCGTGGACGCCTGGTCGAATCGGCGCACCTCATCCTCATCGGCGTGGCGCGCTCGCCGATCGTGCGAGACAAGCGCTTCGGGGAGTGCGCCGCCCACTTCGCGCAAGTGCGTGCAAGCTTGCCGCACATCGCAGACCTTGGCTTCGCCGACCCCTCCGGGCGGTTGCGCTGCTCGGCCGTGCCCGCCGCACCCGGCATCGGCGTGGCCGATCGCGAATACTTTCGCCAGGCGCTGGCGCGCAATGCCTTCACGGTCGGGGGCTACCAGGCAGGCCGGGCCGCGCACGCCGCGACGATCGATTTCGGCCTGCCGGTCAGCGAGGGAGCGCAGCTCTTGGGCGTGGCCTTCGTGGCATTCGAACTGAGTGCTTTCGAGGCGCTGCCGCAGGCGGCCGGCGTACCGGATAACGCAGTCGTCGTCACCGCGGATCGCGCGGGCCTGGTGCTGCAGAGCCGTCCGGCTGAAATGCTGATGGCGGGACGACCCAGTTCCGATGAGGGGATCGATCGTCTGCTGCGTGCCGGCAAGGAGATCTCGGCACAGCTGGGCACCGCCGCAGGCTCGACGTACTTCTTCAGCTCGGTACCCGTGATGCGCAATGGCGAACGCGTCCTGTCGGTCGCGGTCGGCATTCCCGAGCAAGCCATCGTCGGGTCGATCGACCGGGCGCTGGTGGCGGAGCTGGCGGTGCTGGTGGCGGTGCTGCTCGCCGCGCTCACCGCCGCCTGGTTCGGTTACGAGCGTTCCATCGTGCGGCCGGTGCAGGGCTTACTGCGCACGGTGCAGCGCATCGCGCAGGGCGAACTGTCGGCGCGCGCGGGGCCGCCGGGCACAGTGCGCGAGTTCAACCAGATCCAGGCTGCGTTCAACGAAATGGCGCATGCGCTGGAACAGCGGGTGGGCGCGCTGCAGCGCGCGGAAATCGCGCTACGCGCCGGCGAGGAGCGCTATCGCGCATTGTTCGAACTGTCGCCGGACGCCGTGTTCGTACACGCGGCAGGCCGCATCCGCCTCATCAATGGCGCGGGGGCGACGATGTACGGCGCGGCAAGCCCACGGCATCTGGAAGGGTTCGCGATCCTGGATCTGGTCGACCCCGCCTATCGCGATCGCGTTGCGCAGCGCCTGGCGCAGCTCGAGCACGGCAGCGGGCCCCTGCCGATCACGGAAATCCCGCAGCGGCGGCTCGACGGCGGCACGTTCGTGGGCGAGGTGTATACGACGCCGTATCCCGCGGAGGGGCCCGGCAGCTACGTCACCGAAGTGCGCGACGTCACAGCACGCCACGAGATGGAACTGGCGCTGCGCGAGTCCGAGGCGCAGTACCGCACGCTGTTCGAAAAGAGCCCCATTCCGATGTGGGTTTACGCGGTGGCGGACCTGCGCTTCCTGGCGGTCAACGAGGCCGCCGTTACGCAATACGGGTATAGCCGGGAGGCGTTCATGCAGATGACCGCCGCGGACATCCGCCCGCCGGAGGAGATCGACAAGCTGATGGCCTCCATCCAGCAAACCCCCGAGATTTACGGCGATGCGGGCATCTGGCGCCACCGACGCAAGGACGGCACGCTCATCGACGTGCACGTCGATACTTTCGGCGTGACTTTTCGCGGCGCGCGCGCGCGGCTGGTGTTGGCCACGGATGTCACCGAGCGCCTCAAGTACGAGGCGCGCATCGAGTACCTGGCGACGCATGACGGCCTCACCGGGCTGCCCAACCGGGCGCTGTTCGCGGACCGGCTGGCGCAGGCCGTCACGCAGGCGCGCCGCGACGAGCGCGGCGTCGCGGTGCTGATGTTCGATGTCGACAACTTCAAGGTCGTGAACGACAGTTTCGGCCACCCGGGCGGCGACGAAGTCCTCAAGGGCCTGGCCGCCCGCTTCTCGGCGCTGTTGCGCGAGGGCGACACCGTGGCGCGCCTGGGGGGGGATGAGTTCGTGATCCTGCTAGGGGGCATTCGGCGCTCCGAGGATGTCGGTGTGGTGATCCGCAAAATGCGCGAGTCGCTGGCGCATCCGTTCGAGGTGGAGGGGACCGAGGTGTTCGTCACCGGCAGCATCGGGGTGAGCACGTATCCGGCGGATGGCGACGACCTGGCGACGCTGCTGCGCAACGCCGATGTCGCCATGTACAAGGTCAAGGAGGGCGGGCGCAATAGCGCGCAGTACTTTACCGCCGAGCTCGGCATGCGCACCACGGCGCGCGTCGAGCTCGAGGCGGGGTTGCGGCGCGCGCTCGAGCGCGAGGAGTTCGAGATCCACTTCCAGCCGCAGCTCGACCTCTACACGCGGCGCATCGTGAGCGCCGAGGGGCTGATCCGCTGGCGCGCACCGCAGCGCGGACTGGTGTCGCCGGGCGAATTCATGCGCTGTGCCGAGGAGACCGGGCTCATCGTGCCGATGGGCACCTGGATGCTGCGCGCGGCCTGCCGCCAGTTGCGCGCCTGGCGCGACGCGGGCTCGGGCAAGGTGCGCGTCTCGGTCAACGTGTCGGCGCGGCAATTCCGCGAAGGCACGCTGCTCGAGAGCGTGCGCGAGGCGCTGGCGGAGTCGAGAGTCGAGCCGGGCGAGCTGGAACTGGAGCTCACCGAGGGCCTCGCCATGGGCAACGTCGAGGGCCTGCTGGCGACGCTTGCCGGGCTGAAGTCGCTCGGCGTGAGCATCGCGATCGATGACTTCGGCACCGGCTACTCGAGCCTGAGCTACCTGAAGCGCTTTCCCATCGACCGGCTGAAGATCGACCAGTCCTTCGTGCGCAACCTGCCCGGCAGCGAGGATGATGCGGCGATCGCGCGCACCATCATCGCGCTCGGCCGGTCGCTCGGGCTGCACGTGATCGCCGAGGGCGTGGAAACCTACGAGCAGCTGGAGTTCCTGCAGCTGCACGGTTGCGACGAGGCGCAGGGGTACTACTTCGGCCGGCCGATGCCGGCGGCCGAGTTCGGGCCGCTACTGGGCGCGGGGGTCGATCCGGGTCTCTGGCAGCCGGCGCGCTAGGCGTCGGGGCGCCGCGCGGGTTCGGTGACGATGCGCGCCGAGCGCTCGAAGGTCCAGTAGGCCCAGGCCCAGTCGATCAGTACCACCAGCCGGTTGCGAAAGCCGATGAGGAAGAAGATGTGCGCGGTGAGCCAGGTGACCCAGGCAAGCCAGCCCCAGATCCGCAGCCTGCCGAACACGGCCACCGCCTTGCTGCGGCCGATGGTGGCGAGTTGGCCGTAGTCGCGGTAGCGGAACGGCCGCATCGGCTGCCCGGCGAGCGCGGCGAGGACGTTGCGCGCGGCGTGCCGCCCCATCTGCTTCGCCGCGGGCGCGACGCCGGGGACGGGCGGCTGGTGTCCGGGAAGGTGGGCCAGGTCTCCCACCACCTGGATTTCGGGATGGCCGGGCACGGTGAGCTCGGGTTCCACGATGACGCGCCCGCCGCGCTCGAGCGGCACCCCAAGGGTCGCGCCGAGCGGGCTCGCGGCGACGCCCGCGCACCAGACCACGGTCCTCGCTTCCAGCCGGTCGGCGCCGAGCTGCACGCCCTGGGCATCGATGTCCGTGACGCGCCGGCCGAGCCATACCGTGACGCCCAGCCGTTCGAGTTGCAGGCGCGCTCGCTCGGACAGATCAGGCGGGTAGGGCGGCAGCACGCGGTCCGTGCCTTCGACGAGCACCACGCGCGCATTGCGCGGATCGAACCGACGGAACTCCCCCTTCAGTGTGTGGCGCGCGATTTCGGCCAGGGTGCCCGCCATTTCCACGCCGGTGGCGCCGGCGCCGATCACCACGAACGTGAGCCACGAGGCGCGCTTTACCGGATCGGCCTCGCGCTCGGCGTGCTCGAAGGCGAGCAGGATGCGTTCCCGGATCTCGAACGCGTCCTCGAGCGTTTTCAGGCCGGGGGCGTGCTCGCGCCACTCGTCGTGGCCGAAGTAGCTGTCGGTGACGCCGGTGGCGAGGATCAGGCGGTCGTAGGCGAGCGTCTGGCCGTCCTCCAGCACGACGGTGCGCGCCGCGACGTCCACGCGCTGCGCCTCGGCGTAGAGGACGGTGGCATTCTCCTGCTTCGCCAGTGCGCGGCGGATCGGCTCGGCGATGGCGGGCGCGGCGAGCCCCGCGGTCGCCACTTGGTAGAGCAGGGGCTGGAACAGGTGGTGGTTGGTGCGGTCCACCACGGTGATTTGCGCCGCTGCGTTGCGCAACGCGCGGGCGGCGAACAAGCCGCCGAAACCGCAACCGAGGATGACGACGCGCATGGGGATCGGGGTCAGCGTTCGATTTTCCGCCAGAAGCGGGGCGCCGTGGCGAAACGCCGCCAGGCTGCCGGCAAGTGCGCGAGAAGCCGCCGCTCGCGCGTGCGCGGGCGCACGGCGGGTGCTGCGAGCTCGGCCCTCAAGCGACGTCCCACGTCGACATCGTTCAGTTCTCCAAGGACGTTCTGCAGCTCCTTGAGGGCGGCGATCAGCGCACTGGCATCGACTCGAGGGAATGCGCCCCGCATGAACTCCGCGGCGTAGCGCAGCCGGCGCAGGCGGATGCGCAGGGCATGGCGCGCTTGCGCATCGGACCAATCGATACGTGCGGCCCGCCGCCGGACCCCCGCGTCGAGCCGCTCCAGCACGTCGCGCGCATACTCGGGCAGCGGCGGCGGCGAGGCATCGATCTCCCGCGGCACCTTCCAACCTGATAGGGCGGGCAGCGCGCGCCGCAACGCTGCGTGCGCCGAGCGACGGCGTACGCTTGCCCGCGCGCGCAGCGACGTGCCTAGGCGCCGGTACTGAACGTCCCAGTCGCGCGCGGGGCCGGACGCCGCGCCGAGCTTCCTGAGACCCCGGCGCAGCGCGCTCACGTCGTCCTTGCGCCAAAGTCCCCTGGAGGCGCGCAGGGCTGCTCGCAAGCGACGCGTGCCCACGCGCATCTGATGCAGATATTCGGGATCGGCACCGTGCGCGGCCCCCGGCGCGTTCGCCAGCGCGTGCGCCAACGCTTCGCGCAGGACCGCGCGCAGCGCGGCGACGGTCTGCATCGACGGGCGCACGACCACCGGCTGTGCCTTGCGCGGCGGCGCGGCTGTCATAATCGGCCCATGGATGCGCTCAAGGCGGGATTGCGCGGCAACGCCGAACTGGTGGTGGCAGACGAGCATACCGCGCCGCGCGTGGGCAGCGGCCGCGTACGCGTGCTTGCCACGCCGGTGATGATCAATCTGATCGAAGCCGCGGCGCTGCAAGCGGTCGAGCACCTGCTGCCGCCCGGCCACCAGAGTCTCGGCACGGTGCTCAACGTACGGCACATCGCCGCCACTCCCGTGGGGATGCGCGTGACGGCGAGCGCCGCAGTCACCGGCGTGGAGGGCCGCACGATCCGCTTTCGCGTGGAGGCGCGCGACGAGAAGGAGTTGATCGGCGACGGCACGCACGAGCGCGTGGTGGTCAACGTCGCCAAGTTCGACCAGCGGGTGCAGCGCAAGCTGGCCTAATAGGCGCGCACGCCGAACAGCCAGGGATGGAAGTAGAGCAGGGCGCCGAAGGCCGCCAGGCCGGCGGCGGGGCGCCACAGGCTGATTTCCTTCCAGGCGATGCGATTGCGCCCCTGCGCGACGGCGACGAACGGCACGTTGGAGGTGAGCGCCGCGAAGCGCTTCCAGTCCTCGCCCAGATCCCGCGCCTTGCGCGCGTCCTGCAGCACGGTGCCCGCAGCCGCGAGCAGCAGCAGCCCGCCGAAGAAGACCACCGCCTGCAGCGAGCCAATGGCGAGCAGGTGCGCCGCCGCCCAGATCATGATCGCCCACATGACCGGGTGGCGGGTGATGCGGATCATGCCGCGCGCCGAATCCGCGGACTTCAGGGCGCCGGCCTGTCCCGCGGCGGTGGGATTGCGCGCGAGCACGCCGCAGGCGAGCAGCACGCAGGCGATGGGTACGACGGCGATGGGAACGAGCCGCAACCCGGGCCAAAGCGCTTCAAAGGGTGCGCGCTGGTACTCCCGGGCCATCCACACAAGCAGCGCGAGCGAGGCGAGGGCGTACAACCCCTGCCAGGACTTCTCGCCGATTATGCGCACCGCCGCCGCGCGCAGCGGCGTGCTCGGCAGCACGTGCAGGCCGAGGAACGCCAGCGTGGCGAGGATCAGGAAGAGCGTCGTGTCCACCGGGCCGCAGGCTCCGCCGCGCCCCCGGTCTTGTCAAGCGAGGTCGATGACGAAAAGCCGGATCAGGCTCTCCAGCACCGCGCGCTCGCCGAGCACGCGGCAGCCGATGCGGCTCGCGCGCTGGCCGTTCGGCAGCTGCACGCGCGTTACGTAGCATACCTCGAGGTCGATGAGGAAGGGCGTGGACTGCGGATGGCGGATGCGCGCATTCTGCAGCCGCGTGCCGGCGCATACGGGAATCGTCGGATCCGTGAGCAGGATGCCGAGGCCGTCGAGGCTCACGTCGACCACGCGCGCGGCGAAGCTCAGCATGTCCATGCGCAGCTCGCACTGCACGGGTGCCTGCGCCGGCACCAGGACCCGCCCCGTGGCGCGGCGCGGCTGCATGCCGAGAATCGCTGTCGGCAGCTCGCACTCGATGCACGGCGCGCCGCTGTGCGCGGCGTGGCGCGGGGTCGCGGCAGCGAAGGCGAACACGGCGCCGCGGTGATTGCAGCGCAGGGTGAGCGAGCGCGCCTGGAGCACCGCCGAGTTGACCGGCTTATGGTCCGAGTACGCGAGGCACAGCACGCCCTTTTGCGGCTCCACGGACAGGAGCCGCGAGAGAAACAGCTGCTGCGGCGGCAGGTTCCCGGAGACGGTGTCGCCGTCCTTGCACATGGCGGCCAGCAGCCGCCCGATCTCCATGCCCGAGCGGACGAGGAGCTGGTCGGTGTTCGACAGCCGGGTGGTGAGGTCGGGAAGGGCCAAGATGGTGAGAATGTGCCAGAGTGGCAGCCCCGCTCAAGTGCAAATTCCGCATTTTCAGTGCCTTAGTGCGAACCAGGCCGCGGTGACGGCGAGGCAAGCCACTGTCACGGGCACTCCGGCGCGCGCGTGCGTGCGCCAGCCGATGGCGATGCCACGACGCCGGGCGGCGTCCACCACGATGATGTTGGCGATCGAGCCGACGATGAAGAAGTTGCCCGCGAGCGTGCTGACCAGCGCCAGCATCGGCCCGGAGAAGGGCTCGGTCGCCGCCGGCAGCAGCAGCATCACGGCGGGCACGTTGGACACGATGTTGGACAGCACCAGCGTCGTCACGAACAGCGGCCCGGTGCCGGTGAGCGGCACGCCGGCGTCCGCGAGCCATTGCATCGCTGCGGCGGTGACCCCCGTCTGCGCCAGCGCGTGGTTCACCACGAACAGCCCGATGAACAGCACCAGCAAGCTCCAGTCCACCAGTCCCAGCATCTTGTGCGACTGCAGGCGGCGGCTCATCAGCAGCAGCCCCGCGCCGATGAGCGCCGCGACCTCGCGCGGCACGTCGCTGACCAGGAACACGGCGATGAGCGCCGCGGCAATGCCAAGGCCTTTGGAGGTCTGCCAGCGATCGTAGGGCGCGTAGTCCTGGCGCCGCTCGGGAGGCGGGTCCTCGAACACGGTGCGCCAGCGCCCGCGCGTCTGCCAGACGAGCACGCCCCAGGTGGCCGCGAGCCCGAGCAGCACGGGCACCAGCGCTTCGAGGAAGTAGTGCGCGAATGAAAGGCCGAGCACCTGTCCGATGAGCATGTTCTGCGGATTGCCGATGAGGGTCGCGGCCGAGCCGATGTTCGCGGCGCAGGCGAGTCCGAGGAGGTAGGGCACCGGGTCGAGGCGCCGCGCGAGGCACGCATCCGCCAGCACCGG
>DASTTC010000092.1:0-7109 GCA_035760345.1 Burkholderiales bacterium
GCGCCTGCTGCACTACTCGGCGTGGATCGCGCGGCGCTGGGACGATCCGGCGTTCCCGGCGGCGTTCCCGTGGTTCAACACGCAGCGCTACTGGCAGGACCGGATACTCGAATTGCGCGAGCAGATCGCGCTGATGCAGGAGCCGGCGCTGGAAGCGTCCTAGAGCAGGCGCCAGGACTCGAGCCGCACCTGGCGCGCCTTGCGCTCGGCGCTCGCCAGCGCGATGCAGCGGTTGAGCCAGAGCAGGTCCGCGGCGCCGGTCTCGAAGCGCATCACCGTGCGAAAAAAATACCTGTCGCGCGGCACGTCCTCGCCGCGGCCGAGTGCGGCCAGCACCTCGGGCGGGCCGTGGCGGTAGCCCTGGCTCACCACGCGAATCAGCGCGCCTTGCTCGGTGCGCATGACGTAGCGCGCGTCGATGTCCAGCACGCCGTCGGCGCGCACGATCTGCCAGTCGGCGCCGCCGGGCACGATTTCGCCCTTCAACCGGGGACCCTCGAAGCGCCCGCCGGTGATCGCCACCACGCGACGCTCGCCGAGCGGCCCGCCGCCCAGGGTCTGGACTTCGCCGACGTCGGCGGCGAGGTGCATGAGGAATTCGAACTGCGGCGGCATCGGCTGCATCGTGCCATGCCGCGAGTTCGAGTGCCTAACCCGGTGCGCGCGCTAGATCACGCAGGCGTCGCCCCGGCCGCCGTTGATGGCGGTCGGATTGCCGGAGCCGAAGCTCGCCGGCGGGTTGATCTCGGGCAGGTTCGGTGGCAGCGGAACGATCGCCGCCGGCAGATTGGCGTCGCTCGCATACGCGACCTGTCCCGCGCCGGCCAGCAATTCGGTGCCGCCTGACGTGAGCACCACCATGCCGTCGGCCACCACCACGTACACGCCGGGCTTCGGCAAGTCGGACGGCGCGGACTGTCCCGGCGCCGGCTGCGGGATGTCGATGGCATTGAAGTCGGTGCCGCGGATGCCGACCGTTCCCGTTTCGGTGCGCAGCTCGTAGCCCTCGGGATTCTCCTTGCCGATGAGCCCCGTCACCGCGCGCAAGCCGCCCTTGAGCAGCGAGTACGCAAAGCCGCTCTTTTTCGGCTCGTCCCGCGAGAACTGGAAGCCGTCGATGCGGATCCGCGTATTCGGCCGCAGCGTGATTTTGCCGCCGTCGGCGATGTCGAGCTGGGCGTAGGTGCCGTCCTCGGTCGACAGCACGTCGCCCACCTGCACCTGCGAGCGCTCCGACAACAGGCGGACGCTGCCGTCGGCGCGCTGCACGGACATCGTGCCGGACAGGTGCTGCACCTGGCCTTGTGCGAAGGCGAGCAGCGGCGCGAGTAGCGCCGCCGCCAGCACCGATATCAGACCGATGCGCCGCGTCAGCCCTTGCATGAGGCGAGCTCTTTTTGCGACTTGTCTTCTTCTTCGTCCTGCTTCTCGCCGCCGACGAAGGCGACGGTGCCTTCACTGCCGTCGACGATCTGTTGCAAGCCCGAGTTGACTTCGTCGAACACGAGCGGGGCGGTCAGGAGCGGGTCGGTCAGGACCGGGTCGAGGCCGATGATCGTGCCGAAGTAATCCGAATTGTGCTCGAACGTGCCCGAGGTGCCGGACGTGGCGGAGGCGCCGCCCAGCGAGCCGGCTGCGCCGCCCCGGCCGCCGTCGACATTGAACTGCGTGCTGGCGAGGACAAAGATGAAGCCGTCGCCCGTCTTACTACCGGTCGTACTGCTGGCGTCCAGATTGATGACGCCCCCGGCACCGGCGAGTCCGCCGGCCCCGCCCGGAATCGACGTCGTGCCGGCGCCTCCGGCGCCACCAGCACCGCCCGAGGCATCGATCGAACCGAAGATCCACATGTCCGGCGTGGCAATAATGTTTACGAATCCACCCTCGCCGCCGTCTCCGCCATCTCCCGCAGGGCTGGTCGCCGGATTACCCGCTCCGCCTGCACCGCCGCTTACGTCGATGGCCACGTCGCCCGCTGTGCCCCCGATATTGAGCTGCACAGTACCCAGCCCATAGACCCACACTTCTCCGCCGGCGCCACCGTTGCCGCCCGAAGGCGTGCCCGCGCCTCCCAAACTCGCATTCACGCTGGCGCCGCCGTCGCCGCCGCCGGCGAGGATCGGACCTGCGACGTCGATCGTCGAGCCGACCAGCACCGCATCGCCGCCCGCTCCGCCAGAGCCGCCAGTAGCCGAGGCAGCGCCGATCGGGCCGCTCGCGCCGCCGTCTCCGCCGGACACGTTGATGCGGCCGGCGACGATCGGCCCGCCGCTAGTTGAGCTCGGGGATTCGACCACCAGGGCCTGATCGACGAGGAACAACTGGTCGGATCGCACCAACGAAAGCTGCTGTTGCTGCGTCGTATCAAGGCGGACGAATCCGCCCCCGCCGCCCGCACCTCCATTCGAGAATCCGGCGGCGTTCGAGAGTGTCCCGCCATCGCTGCCGTCGCCGCCTTGCGCGAGGATGGTTCCCACGACGATCTGGCCACCGTATACATTGGCCGAGCCGCCATTGCCGCCAGCGCCACCCGATGCGTCCGTCGCGGATTCGCCGCCCGCGCCGCCGTTGCCGCCAGTCACGTCGACTGTTGCGATCGTGACCAGCGAAGGCGAGGAAAACGTTACAGAGGCGCCATGGCCGCCGTCGCCACCCGCGCCCACGCCTGGCCCGCCGTTGCCGCCGGAGCCCTCCACCGCGCCGACGGTGATGGCGTCGCCGGCAACCACGCGGATGAGTCCGCCGGTACCGCCCGCGTTGGCTGCCTCCGAACCGGTACCAGCGTGACCGCCACGACTCACGATCGAGCCGATATCGACGGCTCCGTTCACGCTGACGTCGATGGACCCGCCGTTTCCGCCGTTGGCGGCTGCGGCGGCGTTGCCGGCCGTGCCGCCGCTACCGCCAGTCGCGTCGATCGTCCCGACAACCGAGAAATCGCCCCCCACATTGACCGCGATGTCGCCGCCGTCTCCCCCGATGCGGTCATTGGCGGAGTTCGAGTCCGGCGAGTCGAGGCCATTGCCGCCCCCTGTCAGGATGCTGCCGCTGACCGTAGTCGCCCCATCGCTCGACAGCGTGACGTCGCCGCCGCTCCGGCCACTGAAGACCGAGCCGTTCGAACCGTTACCCACGTTGAAACCGTCGGCGCCGCGGGTGTCGATCGTGCCGTTCACCGAAATGGCGCCGGCCTGAGCGAAGAGGCTGACGCCGGCGGTATTCGTAGTGATCGAACCGGTGACAATGTTCGACCCTGTCGCCGTTATGCTCACGTCGCCGCCACCCGGGCCGCCTCCCAAAGCGTTGACGTTCCCTAGGCTCACACCGACGCCGGAGACGGTGACACTGCCGCCGTTGGTCGTGATGTTGCCGCCGCCTGCCGTCGAGGTAATCGAACCAGCGATTCCATTCGGGTCGACGCTTCCAGCCAGATCTCCGGCCGCATCATTGGCGATCATCGTCAGGCTGCCGTTCACGCTGATGTTGAACGCTCCCATCGCGATGTCATCACCGGCCTGCAGCGTGAGGTTCCCCGCGTTGCTCAGACTGATGTCGGTTTCGAGCAGTATGTCCCGTGTGGCTTGCAACACCACCGAGCCTTCGTTGAGCACGTTCGCCAGCGCCGAATCGATCGATCCGACCCAAATGGTCGACGTCGCTCCGATTACGCCAAATTCACCTTCGAACGGGATGGTTCCATTAGCGACGAGAAAGTTGTCGTCCGTCCCACCACCCGTGTCTTGAATCTTGATATCCCTCGGATCGAGCAACCACACACCCCCGGTTCCACTCGGCGCCGCAGTAGACACGGTCCCAGATACTTGGAGAACCTCCTTTGCCGACGTCTCCACGAACCCGCCGTTGCCCGATTCGCTTCCCCCGCGCGCCGAGATCTCCCCGTAGAACCGCGTATCGCCGTCGGCCCACACGATCACGCGCCCGCCGTCGCCGGCGGTCGTCGCGTCGGCGCGAATCACGGTGCCGGAGCCGAAGTAAGTGCGCTCGGCGTTCTGCACCTGCGCGTTCGCGCCCTGGTAATCCCCGCCCACCCGCACCGTCCCGCCGCCCGTATCCCCCGAAGCGTCGATCAAGCCGTGGCCGACGACGCCGACGCGCACGCCGAGCGCGTCGATCGTCCCGCCACTCCCCGAGCTGCCTTTCGCCTCGACTGTTCCCGCAACCAGGTTCGTCCCGCCCTCGGCTTGCAGCAGGACCTTGCCGCCGCTCGTGCCGTTGGCCGAAACGACGCTGCCGGCATCCAGAGTCAAATCTTTCGCCGCGACCAGCCGGATCTCGCCGCCCGGTCCCGCCACCGCGCCGCCCGCCTCGATGACGCCGGCGTTGCGCACCAGCGCGCCGAACATGCCGATCTGCCCGCCGTCGGTCACGAGGGTGCCGAGGTTCACGGCCTGCCCGGCCGAGGCGACTTTCACCGTCACGAACGGCGAACTGGCATCCACCAGCTCCACTTCCTTGCCCGCCGCCAGCACGATGGCGCCTTGCGGGGAGTGGATGAGTCCGTTGTTCTCCACGGTGGGGGCGACGAGATACACGCGCCCGCCCGACGTAGTTTCGATGACGCCGTTGTTCACTACCGCGCCTGCGCCCGGCACTTCGGTGAAGCGCAGCCGGTTGGCGAGGAAGTCCCGGTCCGACAGCCCGAGGCTGGAGGCGACCAGGCCGGCCGTGTCGATGCGCGCCGAGGCGCCGAACACGATGCCGTTGGGATTGATGAGGAACACGCGCCCGTCGGACTGCAGGCTCCCCAGGATGCTGGAAATTTCGCTGCCGGTGACGCGGTTCAGGACCGCGAGGTTGGCGAACTGCTGGAAGCGGGTGAGCTCGTTGACGCCGATCGAGAAGCCGTTCCAGTGGATGATGGCGTTGCCGCCGGCCTGGTTGGTGATGGTGAGGGCGCTGGTGCCCAGGCCATTGAAGCCGACGCCGCCGTGGACCACGGTGGGCCCGGTGGGATTGGCCCTCAGAGCGGCGGCGTTAAGGGCGAAACAGGCGGCGACCGACAGCGCCAGTAGCTTCGGCTTGAGCAAAGTACCCGGCGCGGCGCGGTTCATGCCGGATTCTAGGTCCCCTGTCGTGCCGGCACGACGTGAAATAGTGCAATATTACCTGGTCAAAATGTGTAAGCGACGCCGAAATGAGTTCGGGATTTGCCCGTGTCGCGGCTCGCGGTGCCGTCGGTGACCAGGGCGAAATCGAAGCGCAAGGACAGGTTCTTGCCCCGAGTGGCCCTGCCGCCGACGCCGACGCTCATCAGGCCGCTCGCGGCAAGGCGCACCGGCGCCTGGTCCTTGCCGCGGCCCGCGTCGATGAAACCGAGGATGCGCGCGCGCCAGTCGGGCGCGAACAGGGGGCCGACCTCGGGGCCATACATCTCGAACGACACGCGGTGGCCGATGTCGTGCGCCGTGGAGCGCTCGTAGAAGCCGCGCACGCTGTTCAAGCCGCCCAAGCCGAACTGCTCGCCGGGAATGAGCGCGTCCTGCGTGTATTGGCCGTCCAGCGCGGCGCGAAAGATGTTGTCCTGCGGCAGCGCGAGCGAATAGGAGGCGCCGAAGCGCAAGATCTGGAACCGCGCCTTCGCGCCAGCGCGCGACGCTTCGATGGCCTGCCGGCTCGCGTCGCCGTCGCCGTACGGATGGTTCGCCGCATACGTCACGAAGAAAGCGAAGTCCCGGCCGGGTTCCTGGTCGCGCCCGGTGTACGAGATGAGCAGCGGGAAGGTGGTCGCGTCCGGCACCAGCGTGATGGTGCTGCCGACCAGCACCACATCGTTGTCGAACGCTTTCCACTCAAGACCTAGAGCAAGTTTCTGCTCGTAGCTGCCAAGGCGCGGCAGGACCTGCGTATAGCGAGCGCCGGCGATGGTGCCGCTGCCCGAAACGGAAAACAGGTCTGCGAGCGTCCCGGCATCGACGTCCGAGTACCCGCCGTAGAGGTCGAACAGCGCGTTGGCCCCGTACATCGGTACGCGATATCCCGCGCCCACGATCAGCACGTCTTCGAACTGCGTCGGCGAGGTGATGGCCTGCAGGTTCAGCACGTGGTCCGCGCCGCCGAAATTCGCGTTGAGCAAGCCCAGGCCGGCGCGATAGTGGCCCGTGGTCGGATTGCCCGAATTGTCGAAGAAGGCGGTGGTGCGCCAGGGTTCATCGTCGGTGACGCGCACCACGGCGTCCACCTGGCCGACTGCCGGCGTCGATTCGAGCACCACGCGCGCCTGGCGGACGGGATTCTCGTTGGCGAGCGTCACGTTGGCGCCGATGTCGCGCGTGTTGGGCGCGGTGCCCTCCTTCAGGGCCGGCAGGCTCGCGCGGATGTTGTCGTTGTCGAAGAACTTGTTGCCCTCGATGCGCACGTTGCGGATGCGTGCCTCGATCACCTGCAGCCGCACGCGGCCCGAGCGGACGTCCTGCTCGGGCACCAGCACGCGTACCGCGTTGTAGCCGCGCCCGAGGTAGGACGCCTGCAGGGCTTCGAGCGCCCGCTGGATGTCGCCGAAATTGCGCTGCTTGCCGGCGAACGGGCTCACCAGCGCATCGACTTCCTTCTGCGCAATGAGCGTGTTGCCGTCGACGACGAAAGCCTCGATGTCGAAGCGCGGCGCCGGGGCCGGCGCGCTGGACGATTGCGCGAATGCGGCGGCGCTGAGGCACAGGGACAGCACCCAACCCACCGCCATGTACTGCAGCTCAACGTACCGCTGCAGCTCGTGCTCGAGGATGACGATGCTCGCCACGCTCAGTCCGGCAGGTCGTCCAGCGCGCGCTCGAGGTGCGCCACCTCGGCCCAGGCCTGCACGCGCCAGGCGCCCGGCCCGATCTCGATCCAGTTGAGGGCCGCGTTCGGGATCTCGAAGTCGCGCGGCGCTTGCAGCCCGCTGCCCAGGGCGTGCCGGTGCACCATCTCCAGCACCCCGCCGTGGGTGAACACCAGCACCGTCTCGCCGACGTGGCGCGCGGCGATCTCGCGCACGCACGCCAGGGCGCGCGCGCTGAACGCGCGCAGGCTCTCGCCGCTGCCGAAGTCGTAGTCGGGGTCCTTCGCCTTGAAGCGCGCGAAGTCCTGCGGCAGGCGATCGCGCACCTCGG
>DASTTC010000093.1:0-3250 GCA_035760345.1 Burkholderiales bacterium
GTTCGCGCCCTCAAGCTTGGCCTTGAGCGCCGCGATCGCCCCCGGGATCTGGGCGGGCGCGACGATCGTCTTGCTGGCGACCGGCATCAGCCAGTCATCGTCCACCGAGTGCAGCACGTGGATCTGCGCACCGCGCTTGGCGGCCTGGCGCAGCCGGTGCGCGATGAGCGGGTGGTCCTTGCGCAGGAACGAGCCCACCACCAGGACGCGCTCGAGCGTGCCGAGCTCGGCGATCGGCATGCCGAGCCAGGGAATCCCGGCGCGCCGGCCGTCGGCGGAGAAGTCGCTGTGGCGTAGCCGAAAGTCCGCCGGGCCGAGCTTGCCGGCGAGGTACAGCTCCTCCAGCGTGGCGTGCGGCGAGGCGAGTACGCCCGCGTCCGCGAGGCCCGCCGCGGCGCGCTCGAGCGCCACTTCCCAGTCCACCGCTTGCAGTCGACCGTCCACGCGCACCATCGGCTGCGTCAACCGGTCCGGCGCATTGAGTCCCTCGTAGGAGAAGCGGTCCTTGTCCGAGAGCCAGCATTCGTTGACCGCTTCGTTCTCGAGCGGCAGGACGCGCATCACGCGGTTCTGCCTCACCTGCACCACCAGGTTGGAGCCCAGGCCGTCGTGCGGCGAGACGCTGCGCCTGCGCGACAGCTCCCAGGTGCGCGCGCTGTAGCGAAACGGCTTCGAGGTGAGCGCACCCACCGGGCACAGGTCGATCATGTTGCCCGAGAGCTCGGAGTCCACCGTGCGGCCGACGAAGGCGACGATCTCCGCCAGCTCGCCGCGGTTGATCATGCCGAGCTCCATCACGCCGCCGATCTCCTCGCCAAAGCGCACGCAGCGCGTGCACTGGATGCAGCGCGTCATCTCCTCCGCGGCGACCAGCGGCCCGAGGTCCTTGTGCAGCACGACGCGCTTTTCCTCCTGGTAGCGCGAGGCCGAAGCACCGTAGCCCACCGCCAGGTCCTGCAGTTGGCACTCCCCGCCCTGGTCGCAGATCGGGCAGTCGAGCGGGTGGTTGATGAGCAGGAACTCCATCACGCCGTTCTGCGCCTGCTTCGCGTTGGGCGAATGCGTCCAGACTTTCATGCCCTCGGTGACCGGCGTGGCGCAGGCCGGCAAGGGCTTGGGCGCCTTTTCCACCTCCACCAGGCACATGCGGCAGTTGGCGGCGATGGACAGCTTCGCGTGGTAGCAAAAGTGCGGCACGTAGATGCCGAGGCGTTTCGCCGCCTCGATCACCGAGGTGCCGTGCGCGACGTCGATGGGCTTGCCGTCGATCTCGAGCCTGGGCATCAGGCGGCTTCCTTGACGGCGGCCGGCGCGTGCGCGCCCGAGCGGCCCCACCTGGGCTCGATGTCGTGCGTCACCAGGCAGCGCTTGCGCTCGATGTGGTGCACGAACTCCTCGCGGAAGTGCTTGATGAAGCTCTTCACCGGCAGCGCCGCCGCGTCGCCCAGCGCGCAGATGGTGCGGCCGGCGATGTTGTCGGAGACGTCCTCGAGCAGCGCGAGGTCCTCCATCCTGCCCTGCCCGTTCTCGATGCGATGGACGACGCGATACAGCCATCCCGTGCCTTCGCGGCACGGCGTGCACTGGCCGCAGGACTCTTCGAAGTAAAAGTACGACAGGCGCTCCAGCGCCCGCACCATGCAGGTGGTCTCGTCCATCACGATGACGGCGCCCGAGCCGAGCATGGAGCCCGCCTTGGCGATCGAGTCGTAGTCCAGGTCGGTGGCCATCATGACCTCGGCGGGCAGCACCGGCATCGACGCGCCGCCCGGGATCACCGCCTTGAGCTTCCTGCCGCCGCGCACGCCGCCGGCCATCTCCAGCAGTTTCGCGAACGGCGTACCGAGCTTCACCTCGAAGTTGCCCGGCCGGTTGACATGGCCGGTGACCGAAAACAGTTTCGTGCCGCCATTGTTCGGGCGGCCGAGCGCGAGGAAAGCGTCGCCGCCCTGGCGCAGGATCCAGGGCACCGCGGCGAGCGTCTCGGTGTTGTTGACGGTGGTGGGCTTGCCGTACAGGCCATAGCTGGCCGGGAACGGCGGCTTGAAGCGCGGGTAGCCTTTCTTGCCCTCAAGCGACTCGAGCATCGCCGTTTCCTCGCCGACGATGTAGGCGCCGTAGCCCGCGTGCGCGTACAACTCGAAGGAATAGTCCGAGCCGAGGATCTTCGCGCCGAGATAGCCCGCGTCGTAGGCCTCCTTCAGTGCCTCCTCGAACTGCTCGTACTCCGCCCAGATCTCGCCGTGGATGTAGTTGTAGCCCACGGTGGCGCCCATGGCGTAGCCGGCGATGATCATGCCCTCGATCACCGAGTGCGGGTCGTAGCGCAGCAGGTCGCGGTCCTTGCAGGTGCCCGGCTCGCCCTCGTCGGAATTGCACACCAGGTACTTGGGACCAGGATGCTGGCGTGGCATGAACGACCACTTGAGGCCGGTGGGGAATCCGGCGCCGCCGCGTCCGCGCAGCGCGGATTTCTTCACCTCGGCGATCACCGCATCGGGCGGCACCTTGTCTCGCAGAATGCGGCGCAGTGCAGCATAGCCCTCGCGCGCCTCGTAGTCCTTGAGGCGCCAGTTGCGGCCGTCGAGGCCGGCCATCAGGATCGCGTCGGGGCCGTAGTCGAGCATCTCAGGTCTTTCGCGACAGTTCGTTCAGTAGCGCGTCAAGCTTGTCATTGCCCATGTAATCGCACATGCGCTTGTTGTCGACCAGCACCACCGGCGCCATGGCGCAGGCGCCCATGCACTCGCCTTCCTTCAGCGTGAACCAGCCGTCGGGCGTGGTCTCGTTGAAGTCGATGCCGAGGCGCTGGCGCAGATGGTCGGCCGCCGCGAGCGAGCCCTGCAGGCCGCACGGCAGGCCGGTGCAGATCGTCAGCTTGTGCGTACCGACCTGCCGGCGGTTGTACATGGTGTAGAAGCTCGCCACTTCGTACACGGCGACCGGCGCCATGCCCAGGTACTGCGCGACGTGGTCCATGACCTGCGTGGACAGCCAGCCCGTCTCGTCCTGCGCGATGATGAGCGCCGCCATCACCGCCGACTGCTTGCGCTCGGCCGGATACTTGGCGATCTCTCGGTCGATCTTGCGCAGGGATTCGGGCGAAAGCACCGCGCGCTCGCTCATCTGTCTATATCCCCGAACACGATATCCAGCGTGCCGATGATGGCCACCGCATCGGCCAGCATGTGGCCGCGCGACAGTTCGCTCATCGCCGACAGGTGCGCGAAGCCCGGCGAGCGCAGCTTCA
>DASTTC010000094.1:0-3343 GCA_035760345.1 Burkholderiales bacterium
GCGCTCCGGGCCGATGACCACCAGCGCCACCAGCGCGATCAGCATCAGCTCGCTAAAACCCAGGTCGAACATGCGCGGGCCTTCAGAAACAAAGGGCGCCCGCAGGCGCCCGTGTCATTGCACTGCGAAGGCCGCTCAGGCCTTCGACTCGGTCTTCGATTTCACTTCGCCTTCGACGGTCTTGCCCGTCACCTGCGGCGTGGCGCCGTCGTCGTCCGCCTTCTCGCCGCCCTCGCGCATGCCGGTCTTGAAGCCGCGCACCGCGCCGCCCAGGTCGGTGCCGATGTTGCGCAGTTTCTTGGTGCCGAACACCAGCATCACGATCACGAGGACGATCAGCCAATGCCAGATGCTGAACGAGCCCATAGGACCTCCTATTTCTGCTTCAGGATCATCGGGCCGAGTGAGTTCGGGCCGCCGATCACGTGCATGTGCACATGATACACCTCCTGATGGCCCACCCGACCCGTGTTGATGATGGTGCGAAAGCCATCGTGGGCGCCTTGCTTCGCCGCCAGCTCGCCGGCGAGCGCAAGCATCTTGCCGAGCGCCCGGTGCTGGGCCATGCCGGCTTCATACATCGTCGGCACGTGCTCCTTGGGAACAATTAGAAAATGCACCGGGGCCACCGGCCGGATGTCGTGGAATGCCAGCACGTCCTCGTCCTCGTACACCTTGTTCGCCGGGATCTCGCCGCGCACGATCCTGCAGAAAAGGCACTCCTCGCCGCTCATCGCTTGTTCCTCGCCGCCTTCTCGTCGATGCCGGAGATGCCCTCGCGCCGGTGCAGCTCGGCCAGCACGTCGCCGGGCCCGAGGCCGCGGCGCGCCAGCAGGATGAGGCAGTGGAACCACAGGTCCGCCAGCTCGCGCACCAGGTGCAGTTGCTCGCCCGACTTCGCCGCGAGCACGGTTTCGGTCGCCTCCTCGCCGATCTTCTTCAGCACCGCATCCTCGTCGGGGCCGAGCAGCCCGGCGACGTAGGACGTTCGCGGGTCGCCGCCCTTGCGCGCTTCGATGGTGGTCGCGATGCGCTCCAGGGTTTCTGCCAGCCCGAGTTTCATTGGTCGCCGTAGATGAGCGTCGGGTCCTTCAGGACCGGATCCGTGCCCACCCACCTCCCGTTGTCCAGTTTGCGGAAAAAGCAGCGCTCGCGCCCCGTATGACAGGCGATGCCGCCCTTCTGTTCAACCTGCAGCAGCACCGTGTCGGCGTCGCAGTCCAGGCGTATCTCCTTCACCTTCTGCACGTGGCCCGACGCTTCGCCCTTGCGCCAGAGGCGCTTCCTCGAGCGCGACCAGTACACGGCCTCGCCCGTTTCGGCGGTCGCGGCGAGCGCCTCGCGGGTCATCCACGCGACCATCAGCACGCGCCCCGTGACCGCGTCCTGCGCGACGGCGGTGATCAGTCCGTCCCGGTCCCAAGGCACTTCGTCGAGCCAGTTCATAGCCGCACCTCGATGCCGCGGCCGCGCATGTGCGCCTTTGCCGCGCGCACGGTGAAATCGCCGAAGTGGAACACGCTCGCCGCGAGCACCGCGTCGGCCTTGCCTTCGAGCACGCCCTCGGCCAGGTGCGCGAGCGTGCCCACGCCGCCCGAGGCGATCACCGGCACGCCCACCGCTTCGCTCACCGCTCGCGTGAGCGCCAGGTCGAAGCCGTCGCGCGTGCCGTCGCGGTCCATGCTGGTGAGCAGGATCTCACCCGCGCCCGCGGCCTGCATGCGCCGCGCCCAGTCCACGGCGTCGAGGCCCGTGGGCTTGCGCCCGCCATGGGTGTAGACCTCCCAGCCGCCGCCCGCCTTCTTCTTGGCGTCGATGGCCACCACGATGCACTGGTTGCCGACCTTGCCGGAGGCTTGCTCGACCAGCGCCGGATTCTGCACCGCCGCGGTGTTGATCGAGACCTTGTCGGCGCCGGCATTCAAGAGACGCCGCACGTCCTCCACTTTCCGCACGCCGCCGCCCACGGTGAGCGGGATGAACACCTGCGCCGCCACCGCTTCGATCACGTGCAGCAGGATGTCGCGGTCGTCCGAGCTGGCGGTGATATCGAGGAACGTGAGCTCGTCGGCGCCTTCGGCGTCGTAGCGCGCGGCGATCTCCACCGGGTCGCCGGCATCGCGCAGCGCCACGAAATTGACGCCCTTCACGACCCGCCCCGCGGTCACGTCGAGGCAGGGGATGACGCGCTTGGCGAGGCCCATTACTGGCCGACTGCCTTGTCGGCTGCCGCCTGCGCCTGTTTGAATTCGATCGTGCCCTCGTACAGCGCGCGCCCGGTGATGGCGCCGATCACGCCCTCGGGCATCAGTGTCCGGCACACCATCTTCACGTCCTCCAGGCTGTTCAGGCCGCCGGAGGCGATGAGCGGGATCTTGATGGCCTGCGCGAGCTTGAGCGTCGCCTCGATATTGATGCCGGTCATCATGCCGTCGCGCCCGATGTCGGTGTAGATGATCGCCTCGATGCCGTAGTCCTCGTACTTCTTCGCCAGATCGACCACGTCGTGCCCGGTCATCTTCGACCAGCCTTCGACGGCCACCTTGCCGTCCTTGGCGTCGAGGCCCGCGATGATGCGCCCCGGGAAGGCGTAGCTCGCGTCCGACAAGAAGCCCGGATTCTTCACCGCCGCGGTGCCGATGACGACGTAGGCCACCCCGGCATCGATGTAGCTCTCGATGGTGTCGAGGTCGCGGATGCCGCCACCCAGCTGGATCGGCATCGCGTCGCCCACTGCACGGATCATGTCGCGGATCACCTTCTCGTTCTTCGGCCGGCCGGCGACCGCGCCGTTCAGGTCGACGATGTGCAGGCGCCGCGCGCCCTGTGCGGCCCAATGCCTCGCCATGGCGACGGGGTCCTCGCCGAACACGGTGGCCGAGCCCATGTCGCCCTGCTTCAGGCGCACGCAGCGGCCGTCCTTCAAGTCAATTGCCGGGATGATCAGCACGCGTTGCCGCGGGGAAGCCTAATGGGCTACGGCTGCCATTGGACGAAGTTGGAGAGCAAGCGGAGCCCGGCGGCCTGGCTTTTTTCCGGGTGGAACTGCACGGCGAAGATGTTATCCCGCGAAATCGCGCAGGTAAAGGCGACACCGTACTCGCAGGTCCCGGCCACCAGAGCCTGGTCCGCGGGCGCCGGATAGTAGCTATGCACGAAATAGAAGCGCTCGGCACTGTCGATCCCGGTCCATAACGCATGCGACCGCGCCTGGCGCACCTCGTTCCAGCCCATATGCGGAACCTTGAGGCCGGCCATGCGCGCCGCGGGAAAGCGCGGCACGCGACCGGGCAACAGGCCCAGGCCCGGGGTATCGCCTTCCTCGCCATGCTCGAACAGCATC
>DASTTC010000095.1:0-4234 GCA_035760345.1 Burkholderiales bacterium
CCCGGCGCGAACGGATTCCGTCAGGCAGAGGCAGCGGCGTCAGCGGTAGCGCTTTCTCGCGATGGCCGCGCCGGCGGCGAGCGCTTTCAGCTTCGAGCGCGCGATGTCGCGCCGCATCGGCGCCATGCCGCAGTTGGTGCATGCAATGAGCCGGTTCTTCGGCACGAACTTGAGCGCCTTGCCGATGGTCGCCGCCACTTCCTGCGGCGTCTCCACCTTGTCGGAGGCGACGTCGATCACGCCCACCAGCACGTCCTTGCCCTTCAGCAGCTGCATCAGCTCCGGTGGCACGTGCGAGTGGATGCATTCCAGCGACACCTGGTCAATCGAGCTCTTCGCCAGCGCGGGGAAGATCTGCTCGTACTGGCGCCACTCCTCGCCGAGGGTCTGCTTCCAGTCGAGGTTGGCCTTGATGCCGTAGCCGTAGCAGATGTGCACGGCGGTCGTGCACCTGAGGCCTTTCGCGGCGCGTTCCAGCGCCTTCACGCCCCAGTCGGCCGCGTCCTTCATGTACACGTTGAACGCGGGCTCGTCGAACTGGATCACGTCCACGCCGTCCTTTTCAAGCGCGCGCGCCTCCTGGTTGAGGAGCTCGGCGAAGGCCATCGCCAGCTTCACCTTGTCGCCGTAGTGCCGGTCGGCGATGGTGTCGACGATGGTCATCGGGCCCGGCATGGTGATCTTGAGCTTTTTCTTCGTGTGGGCGCGCGCGAGGCGTGCCTCGAACTGGTGCACGCGCCCCTTGAGCCGCAGCGGGCCGACGACCACCGGCACCATGGCGTCGTAGCGGTTGTTGCGAATGCCCATCTTCACCTTGTGCTCGAAGTCGATGCCCTCGATCGCCTCGAGAAAGCCGTGCACGAAGTGCTGGCGCGACTGCTCGCCGTCGGTGACGATGTCCAGGCCCGCGTCCTCCTGCTCCTTCAGCCAGAGCAGCGTGGCGTCGCGCTTGGCCTTCAGGAGGTCCTCGCCCTCGGCCTTCCAGGCGGGCCACAGCTTGTCGGTTTCGGCGAGCCAGAAGGGCTTGGGCAGGCTTCCTGCAATCGTCGTCTCGAACATGGGGTCCTCCTCCTGGTGCGCCAAAGGTAGCAAAGTCTACGCGTGGGATTCTGCCCAATCGTGCCATGATATTCGGCGGCAATTCCGGAGCGCGCATGGATCGACTCTTTTTCGTTCTCGGCGGTCTTTCCGGCTTCCTCGGTGTGGCCCTGGGCGCCTTCGGCGCGCATGCGCTCAAGGCTCGCCTGGACGCGAACCTGCTCGCGACGTTCGAAGTTGGCGTTCGCTACCAGTTGATCCACGCGCTCGCGCTGCTAGCGGTCGGCTGGGCGCACACGCGCTGGCCCGGCGCGGTCCTCACGGCGGGCGGATGGGCCTTCGTCGCCGGGACGGTGCTGTTCTCCGGGAGCCTCTACGCGCTGAGCTTCACAGGCGCGCGTTGGCTGGGCGCGGTCGCGCCCCTGGGCGGAATCGCGCTGCTCGCGGGCTGGCTATGCCTCGCCTGGGCTGCCTGGAAGGGATAGCCGGCGGCCGGCCTCAGCCCGCCGGACGGGCTTCCCGCATCGGCAGCAGCCAGGCGATCGCGGCGAGCTGCAGCACGCCGAGGACGATGAACGCCGCCGCGTACCCTTCGGCCGCATAGTGCCCGTCGACCACCGGGTAGAGCCGCAGCACCGCGCCGATCCCCCACTGGAACGAAAACGAAACGCCGAACATCAGCACGTTCGAAGCGGTATTCACGCGCCCCGTCATCTCGGGAGGAAACAGCGGCGTGAACAACGCATAGGCGAGCGATGCCGAAATCGCCGTGAAACCGTACACCGCGAGGATCACGGGAAGGCCGCTCGTCACGCCCGCCGCGAGCAGCGCGAACATGGCAAGCGACACGGCGAGCCCGACCTTGTAAACCGTCATGCGCGAAACGCCGGCACGGGCAAGGCGGTCGCTGGAGACGCCGAAGAACACCGAACCGAAGGTGTAGGCCACTGCCGTCACGAGGAGCAGTTGCGCCACCGCGCCGCGCGCGAGGCCCGCCATGTCGTACAGCCACGGCGCGAGCCACAGTCCTTGCAACGCCTGGTAGCCGGCGTGGCAGACGACGAGCGGCATCGCGATGCGCCAGAACGGCACCGAGGCGAAGATGGTGCCGAAGGCGGCAATCTGCGAGCGCAGCGTCTGGCCCTGGCCCGGCAACGGCTTTTCCGGCACCAGGAAGAAGATCAGGGCCGCGGCGAACACCGACGCGGCGGCGAGGCCGTAGAACAGGGCGCGCCAGCCCAGGGGCCCGAGCAGCGCCTCCACCGGCGCGGTCGCCGACAACCCGCCCAGGCCGCCGATGGCGAGGTACAGGCCGTTCAGCGTCGCCATGCGCGAGAGCGGAAACCACAGCGAGAACGCCTTGATCGCGCCCATCAGGCCGCCCGACACGCCCAGCCCGATCAGGGCCCGGCCGACGGACAGCGTGACGAAGTCCTGCGCCAGTCCGAAGACGAGCGCACCCGTCGCCGCGACGCACATCAGGCCGGCGACCACGCGCCGCGGGCCGTAGCGATCCAGCAGGATGCCCAGGGGCAACTGGAACGCGGCGAAAGCGAGCAGATAGGTCCCGGTGAGGAAGCCCAGCGCCTCCGGCGAGAGCAAGAAATCGCGCGCGAGATCCCTTGAAATGACCGCGTTGACGTTGCGGAAGAAAAAGGAAAGGAAGTAGCCCGCGGCGAAGGGGCAGAACACCAACAGGAGGAGCCGCGGCTGCACCGGCGGATTGTAATGTCCGTCTTGGGCTAAGCTTGGGCGCATGGCTGCGAAACGCCTCATCGTCGGCATCACCGGGGCCACCGGCTCGGCCTACGGCATCGGCCTGCTCGAGGAGCTAGGCGCGCTCAAGGGCTGGGAGACGCACCTCGTGCTCACCGATGCCGGGGTGCTCAACGCGCACCAGGAGCTGGGCCTGAAGAGGAAGGACATCGAGCGGCTCGCGCACCGGAGTTACCACCCGAAGGACGTCGGCGCGGCCATCGCGAGCGGCTCCTTTCTCACCGAGGGCATGGTGATCGCGCCGTGCTCGATGAAGACGCTGGCGGCCGTCGCCCAGGCGCACGCGGACGATCTCGTCTCGCGCGCCGCCGACGTGGTGCTGAAGGAGCGCCGGCGGCTGGTGCTCCTGCCGCGCGAGGCGCCGCTCAACCTCGCGCACCTGAGGAACATGGTGCAGGTGAGCGAGATGGGCGGCATCGTGTTCCCGCCGGTGCCGGCGTTCTACGCCAAGCCGAAAACGATCCAGGACCTCGTCGACCACACCGTGCGCCGCGTGCTGGACCTCTTTGGCATCCACTCGCCCAAGCTCGCGCGCTGGCAGGGCATCGATGGCTGACCTGTCGGCCTTTTCCGGTTCGTACGCCGAGGCGCGCGCCAAGTTCATCGACACGGCACGCGTCACGGGCGCGACGGTCTACGAATTCCGCCACCCGACCTTGAAAGGGCCCGACGCGGAGCCCTTGTGCCTCGACGTGGCGGTGGCGGGGCCGGAGGACGCCGAGCGCGTGCTGGTCGCCGGCAGCGGGACGCACGGCATCGAGGGTTTTTCGGGCTCCGCGGCGCAGATCGCGTGGCTCGCATCCGGCTGGGCGAAACGCCTGCCCAAGCGCACGGCGATGGTGCTGTTCCACGCGCACAACCCCTGGGGCTTCGCGTGGAAGGCGCGCGGGACGGAAGACAACGTGGACCTGAACCGCAACTTTGTCGATCACGCCAAGCCCTATCCGGAGAATCCGGGCTACGCGCACGTGCACCCGATCGTCACGCCGGACGAATGGAACGACGCGAGCGTGGCCGCGATCTTCCGCGGGCTGGACGCGTATCGGCAGAAAGTGGGCGAAAAGGCCTTCTCCACCGCGTTCAACGGCGGGCAGTTCTCGCACCCCGACGGCATCTACTTCGGCGGCCAGCGCGAGCAGTGGGCCAACTACGCCTTTCGCGAGGCGGTGGTGAAGCACGTGGCGCACGCGAAGCACGCCGCGATCATCGACCTGCACACCGGCATCGGGCCGTGGATGGAGCACATCTACCTGTGCTTCCACCCGGAAGGCTCCAAGGCGCGCGAGCGCGCGCGGGCCTGGTGGGGCGAGCGCGCGGTGAACCTCGCCGGCGTCACGCACAAGGCGCTTGCCGACTACCAGGGCGTGCTGATCGACGCGTTTGCCCAGATGCTGCCGAAGGCGGAGGTGACTTCGGTGGT
>DASTTC010000096.1:0-4681 GCA_035760345.1 Burkholderiales bacterium
GGGCTGAAATCCAGGTTGATGAGATCGCCCAGCGCATCCGAATGCGTCTCGCGCACCGTCTTCATCGACGGCAGCGCCTTGGCGAAGGCCTCGGCGAGCGAAGGGTCGAACTGCTTGCCGAAGCCCTGCGTGATCTGCGCCGCGGCCTCCTCCACCGTGAACGGCTGCTGGCGGTAGAACTGCGTGGTGGTCATCGACTCGAACGCGTCCACCAGCGCCATCACGCGCCCGGGCCACGGGATCTCGTTGCCGCTCAGCTTCTTCGGGTAGCCGGCGCCGTCCCAGCGCTCGTGGTGCGTGAGCGCGAGCGTGCGCGCGAGGGCCAACACCGGGTCCTGGTGTTCGCCGATGATCTCCGCGCCCAGTTCCGGGTGGCGCCGCACGCGCTCCAGGTCGGGCACCGAGAGCTTGGCGGGCTTGCGCAGGATTTCCGAGGGCACGCCCATCTTGCCGATGTCGTACAGCGGCGAAGCCTTCAGCATCAGCTCGGCCATCTCGGGTTTCAGGCCCGCGGCCTGCGTGAGCAGCTGCGCGTACTGGCTGACGCGAAGCACGCGGTTGCCGGCGGCGGCGCTTTCGTGAAACTCCATGGCGCGCGCCAGGCGCCGGATGAGCTGCGAGCGCGCGTCCTCGAGTTGCGCGGTGCGCTGCTGCACCAGGCGCTCGAGCTCGTGCCGCTGGTTGGCGAGCGCCAGGTGGATGCGCACCCGCGCGAGCAGCAACTTCGGCTTGATCGGCTTGGCGAGGTAATCCACGGCGCCGAGGTCGAGACCCTCGATCTGCTCGGCCGGCTCGACGCGGCCGGTGAGGAAGATCACCGGGATCGCGGCGGTGACGGGATCCTCTTTGAGCAGCTGGCAGATCTCGAAGCCCGACGCGCCGGGCATCTCCACGTCGAGCAGGATCAGCTCGGGCTGCGGCTCGGCGGCGGCCAGCGTGAGCGCGTCGCCGCCGTCGCCGGCGAGCTTCACCTCGTACTCGGTGGCGAGCACCTTGCCGATCAGGGCGAGCAGGTCCTCGTCGTCGTCGACCGCGAGGATGACCGGCTTGCCTGAGGGGCTCACGGCGGCTAGTCTACCCGCGCCCTAGACCCCCGGTGCGTTGCCCTTGGCGCCCGGTGCGCTGGTGTATACTCCCCGCCCGCTGGCTTCCTCAAGCAGTCCCGCAGGTGTACGCAGTCCCCGCGTCTTCTACTTGGTGTTCCGGCAATTGGGCGAAAGCCCGTCATCCACAAATTTCTACCGAAAGGCAACACGACATGGCAACTGGAACAGTCAAGTGGTTCAACGACGCGAAGGGCTTCGGCTTCATCACCCCGGACGGCGGCGGCAAGGACCTGTTCGCGCATTTCTCGGCGATCCAGGGCTCGGGCTTCAAGAGCCTGAAGGACGGCCAGAAGGTCACCTTCGACGTCACCACCGGACCCAAGGGAGAGCAGGCCACCAACATCAAGCCGATGTAGGCAGCCCTCGGCTCAGAAAAAGCCCGCTGCGGCGGGCTTTTTTTTCGCCTGGTGCGCGGCGAGCGCGACAACGGCGTCGAGGGTCGGGGTGGCGACGCCCGCGGCGCGCGCGAACCACAGCGGCGCATTGAGGATGGCGTCGAGCTCCATCGGGCGGCCGCGCTCGTAGTCCTGCAGCATGGAAGCCTTGTGCGCGGGCCCGCCGGGCACGTGCGCCGCCGGCTGCGGCGCGCCCTCGAGCCGGATGCCGTGCGCGGCGGCGATCGCCGCGCCCTCCTCGGACAGGCGCTTGCGCACCGCGGCGAGCGCCGGGTCGGCGAAGGTGTCCCGGATCGTTTCGCCGGTGACCAAGGTGAGCGATGCCCCACCCAGGTTGATCAGCAGCTTCGCCCACACCGAGCGCCGGATGTCGGGCTCGACCGGAGCGCGAATCTCGGCCGCTTCGAGCGCCGCGGACAGCGCCTGCAGCCGCGCCGACGCGCGCCCGTCGGGCTCGCCCAGGATCAGCATGTTGCGCTGGGGCGCGTCATTGCGGATCACGCCGGGCTCGACCACCTCGTTGGCCGAATAGATCACCCCGCCTGCGACATGCTGCGCCGGCACCGCGCGCGCCAGCGCCCCGCCTGGGTCGAGCGGCGAAAGATCCGGCGGCGCCGGCCGCCCCCCCGCCAGGCCTTGCGCGTACCACCAGGGAATGCCGTTCTGCGCGAACACCACCGCAGTGCCCGGCCCGAGCAGCGGCGTGACCCCGGCGGCGAGCGCGCCGAGCGCCGTCGCCTTGAGCGTCACCAGCACCGCGTCCACCGAGCCGAGCTCGGCCGGCCGGTCGGTGGCGCGTACCCTGCCGACGATGCGCCGCTCGCCCTTGATGAGCGTGACGCCGCCGCGCCGCATTGCCGCCAGGTGCGCGCCGCGCGCCACCACCGACACCTCGTGCCCCGTGGCCGCGAGCTGTGCGGCAAAATGGCCGCCGACGGCCCCCGCGCCGTACACGCAGATCTTCACTCGAGGCCCGCCATGGCATCGTTCATCAAGACCACCTTGTTCACCGATCGCGACGGCCGCGCGCGCTTTCGCGAGGCGGAGATCCTCCTCACCGAGGGCACGCCGCAGGCCACGCTGTCGCCAGTGTACCCATCGGGCGGCTACCAGCTGCGCCACAGCCCGGTCGGGTTTCGCAGCGCGTGGCACTGCACCCCGGCGCCGCAGTGGGTATTCATCCTCCAAGGGGAGATGGAAATCGGCCTGCGCGACGGCAGCACGCGCGTGTTCCGGCCGGGCGAGCACTTCTATTCCGCGGACACCGTTCCCGCCGGCGCGAGCTTCGACCCGGAACTGCACGGGCACTGGAGCGCGCAGCGCGGCGCCGGGCCGCTGGTGACGCTCTTTCTGAGGGCCTGAGGCGAGGCGCAGCGCGTATATTTGACAGCGATGGCCGCGGCTGACCGCATCTACCGCATGAGCGCGACCGGGCGGCGCGCCTGGGAGAGCGAGGACACGTCCGTGCCCACCGCGTACCGGCGCATCCTCGGCATGGTGGACACCGATACGCACACCGACGTGCTGCGCGGGTACCTGCGGCGCTACCCCGACCGATTGATCCTCGAATGGCTGATGGAGCTCGAGGAGCTCGGCCTGGTCGAATCGCATTCCGCGGGACCGAAGCACGACCTCGATTTCACCGGCAGCTTCACGACGCCGCTGCTGATCCCGGAAGACCGGGCGCGCATCGCCCAGGACACGCAGGCGGCGGGCGGTGCGCTTTCGCGCAAGGGCGTGTACCTGGCGGACGACCGGCTGCGGCACCGGCCGGCCCTGCAGAAGGCTCCGGGCGAGACCCTCGTGCTGATCGTGGAGGACGATGCCGACCAACTCGCGCTCGCCGAACTGCGGGTGGGCATGGCCGGCTTCGCGGTGCGCACGGCCGCATCGGCCGGCGCGCTGCAGGCCGAGCTGCTCAACCAGGCTGCGCCCGACCTGCTGCTGCTCGACATCATCCTGCCGGACGGGAACGGGTTCGACCTCCTCGCCGCCTTGCGCAGCCACCCGGCGCACGCCCTGCTGCCGATCGTGATGCTCACCGTGAAGGACAAGCCCGAGGACATCCAGCGCGGGCTCAGCCTGGGCGCCGATGGCTACGTCACCAAGCCCTACAGCAAGAAGCTGCTGGAGGATGTCCTCGTGCAGGTGCTCAAGCTGGGCTCGCCCGAGGGGTGAGCGCCGTCACGCGCCGCCAGCTGCTCGCCAGCCACGGCTGCTCGTTGCGCGGCAGCCCGGCCGGCCGGTAGTAGTGGTTCAGTTCCGTGAACCCGGCCGCGGTGACATGGCCTTGCCAGGTTTCCCAGTCGAGGAACGCGCCGTAGCGGCCGCGGTTCCAGCCTTCCTGGTTGTCGCCGTGCGGGATGGAGCAAAACAGCACCCCGCGCAACTTAAGCGCCGCCCGCAGTTCCTTGAGCACGCGCGGCAGTTCCTGCGTGGGCACGTGGAACATCGAGGCGTTGGCGAAGATGCCGTCGAAGCTTGCCGCCGGCAATTCGAGCCTGAGGAAGTCCTGCTCCAGCACCTCGCAGCCGCTGTCGCGCCGCGCCATGGCGGCGAATTCGGGCAGCCCTTCCAGGCCGACGGCCTCGTGGCCCAGGTCGCGGAACACCTTCAGGTCCCGGCCCGGCCCGCAACCCAGATCGAGTATGCGAAACGGGGGCGCGCCTTCGAGGTGGCGCAGCAACTCCGCGATGTTCTGGCTGACGTCATGGTCTTTCGTGCCCTCGCGATACTGCGCGGCACGGCGCGCGTAGTCGGCCAGCGTGCCGGCGGAAATCTGTTCCAGGTCCCGCGGATCCAGTGTCATGTCGGGTGCGCTTGGCGGATAATGCGCCTACTTATCAGGAGACGCCGATGCCCAAGGGAACGCAACGCAGCAACCGCGAGAAGAAAAAACCCAAGCAGCCCGCCAAGCCGGCCGGCCCGGCCACGCCGCCGCTGCGCGCGCCCTGGAAGTAAGCCCCTGAAATGAAACGCCCCGGCCGGTTGCCCGGGCGGGGCGTTTGGTAAGGCGCAGCCGGCTTGTCAGCTGGCGATGCTCCCTTCACCTGCGAAAGATCCGGTTAGGAAGTCCAGCCTGCCGGTGGTGCCTTGGTCGTTTCTCACTGGATCACCTCCTTTCGTGGTTGCCAGCCTGCAGTGTAGCAGGACAAAATTCCGTCCATGAACATGTCCTCC
>DASTTC010000097.1:0-2795 GCA_035760345.1 Burkholderiales bacterium
CGAGCCGCTCGCCGGCGCGCGCCAGTGGCACGGCACCTTCGCCAGCACGCAGGCGCTGCCGGCAACGGAGTTCATCGCGCTGCTGCGCGTGGGCTGCGCGCCGGTGGCGGCGCTCGCCGCGAAGCAAGACGGCGTGTGGACTGTGACGCTGGACGCGACCACCGTCACCATCGACGGCGACGCTGCGATCGCCGTTCAGTAGGGGCGGGCACGGCCCGCCGCGGGCATGAGCGCCTCTCTCAGAATCAACGTGTCGCCGCGAACCGCGGTGCTCGTCATCGCGCTGGCGCTGCTAGGCGTCTCGGTGGTCGGCGGCCGCGAGGCGTGGCCGCCCGCGCCGCCGCCCGAGGCGCGCCCAGCGCGCGAGGTTCCGGCGCCCGAGGCGCCGCCCCTCGGTCTCGACCGGCTGCAGCGCCCGGGGCTGGGCGAGCCGCTCGCCCACCTGTTCGCGACGCCGCGCCCGGCCGCGCCCGCGGCGCGCGCCGCGCGCCCCGCGCCGCCGCCGGCGCCGGTCGCCCCGCCGCTGCCGTTCCGCTACCTCGGCCGCTACGTGGACGGCGGGCGCGCCGCCGTCTACCTCGCGCGCGGCGACGAGCCGGTGCTCGCCGTGCAGGGCGAGACGCTGCCGGGCGGCTACCGCGTCGAGGAAGTCGCGCCCGACGTTGTCACCCTGATCTACGTGCCGCTCGGCACGCGCCAGCGCCTGCCCGTTTCCCCGCATCCGTGAGGACACGCCCATGACCCGCCCGCTCCTCGCGCTGCTTGCCACGCTCGTGCTCGCCGGCTGCGCCGGCCGCTCCGCCTTCGAGGAGGGCCGCCGCCTGGTCGAGGCCAGCCGCCTCGAGCAGGGCCTCGCGCGCGTCGAGGAAGCCGCGCGGCTCGAGCCCGGCAACCCGCAATACCGCAGCTACTACGTGCGCCAGCGCGACCTCGCCGTGTACCGCAGCCTGGCGCTGGCCGAGAGTGCGCGCCGCGCCGGCCTGTACGACGAGGCCGAGACCGCCTACCGGCGCGCGCTCGAGCTCGCACCGGCCAATGCGCGGGCGCAAAGCGGGCTCGAGGCGCTTGGCATGGAGCGGCGCCACCGCGCGCTGCTCGCCGAGGCGCAGGCGCTGCTCGAAAAAGACCAGGGCGCCGCGGCGCTCGCCAAGGCGCGCGCGGTGCTGGCGGAGAACTCCACGCAGCGCGAGGCGCTCGAGCTGGTGCGCGCCGTCGAGCGCCGCAACGCGCGCGCCGCGCTCGATTCGCCCAGGCTCGCCGCGGCGCTGCAGCGCCCGGTGACGCTCGAATTCCGCGACGCGAGCCTGCGCACGGTGCTCGAGATCATCTCGCGCCAGAGCGGCCTCAACTTCGTCTTCGACCGCGACGTACGGCCCGACCTGCGCACCACGGTGTTCGTCAAGGACACGCCGATCGACGAGGCGATCCGCATCGTGCTGCTCACCAGCCAGCTCGAGCGCCGCGTGCTGAACGAGCAGACGATCCTCGTCTACCCCGACACGCCGGCGAAGACCCGCGAGTACCGCGAGCTGGTGATGAAGAGCTTCTACCTCACCAACGCGGACGCCAAGCAGACCGCCAACATGCTGCGCGCGCTGGTGAAGACGCGCGACCTGTACGTCGACGAGAAGCTGAACCTGGTCGTGATGCGCGACACGCCCGAGGCGGTGCGCGTCGCCGAGCGCCTGGTGGCCAACCAGGACCTCGGCGAGCCCGAGGTGGTGCTCGAAGTCGAGGTGCTGGAGGTCGGCACGACGCTCCTGCAAGACCTGGGCGTGCAGTGGCCGGGGCGCCTGAGCGCCGGGCTGATCGGCGCCGCGGGCATCCCCGGCACGGTGTCGCTGCCCGAGTGGCTCTCGCGCGACTCGCGCCTGGTGCAACTCACCTTCAGCGATCCGCTGTTCGTGCTCAACCTGCAGAAGCAGGACGGCAGCACCAGCATCCTCGCCAACCCGCGCATCCGCGTGAAGAACAAGGAAAAGGCGAGGATCCACATCGGCGACAAGGTGCCGGTGATCACCACCACGCAGACCGCGACCGGCTTCGCCTCCGAATCGGTTACCTACCTGGACACGGGCCTCAAGCTCGAGGTCGAGGCGAACGTGTACCTCGACAACGACGTCGCGATCAAGCTCGGCCTCGAGGTCAGCAGCATCTCGGCAACCATCCGCAACGCCGAGACCGGCACCACCACCTACCAGGTCGGCACGCGCAACGCCGCCACCGTGCTGCGCCTGAAGGACGGCGAGACGCAGATGCTCGCCGGCCTGATCAGCGACGAGGAGCGGCGCGGCGCCGTCAAGGTGCCAGGACTGGGCGACCTCCCGGTACTGGGGCGCCTGTTCTCCAGCACCAAAGACGACGTGATCAAGACCGAGATCGTGCTGCTCGTCACGCCGCACGTGGTGAGGAATCTCGCGCGCCCCGAGGCGCGCTTCGAGGAGTTCCTCGCCGGCACCGAGGCGAGCATCGGCGGCGACGCCTTCGCCGCCGGCGGCTCGCCGATGGCCGCGCCCCAGCGCGTCGGCTTCGCGCCGCCCGCGGCGCCCGCGGTGACGCGCTTCTCGCTGCAGGCGCCGCCGCAGGTCGCGCCCGGCGAGGAGTTCAGCGTGCAGCTCGGCCTGGAATCGGCGGCGGCGCTGCGCGGCGGCACGCTCGCCATCGGCTTCGACGGCACGCGGCTGCGCTTCGTGCGCGCGCAGGCCGGCGAGCTGCTCGCGGCGGCGGGGGGCGACGCAGCGCTGCGCGCGAGCGCCGAGGCCGCCGGGCGGCTGAGCCTTGCGTTCGAGGCGAAG
>DASTTC010000098.1:0-5980 GCA_035760345.1 Burkholderiales bacterium
GGAGTACCAGGAGCTGGCGAAGAAGGCCGGCTTCGAGGACTACAACTTCAGCGCGATGGAAGGTTTCCTGTCTGCCAAGGTGGCGGTCGAGGGGCTGCGGCGCGCGGGGCGCAACCTGACGCGCGAGAGCTATATCGCGGCTCTGGAGAAGATGCAGGACGTGGATGTCGGCGGCTTCTACGTCGGTTACTCGCCCACCAACCGCGCCGGCTCGAAGTTCGTCGACCTGACGATCATCGGCCGCGGCGGGAAATTCTTGCGATAAGGGGAACCCCATGGCCATCCAATTAGGCGCCTTGAAACTGCCGTTCCAGGGACGCGACGCACACGCCGGGGCGCCGGCGCGCGCGCAGGGCGCCGCCGGCGGACTGCCGCTCATCGGCCAGTGGCCGATCGCCAGGCAGCTGCAGGTGCTGATCGGCGTGCTGGTCCTGCTGCTCGCGGTGATCGCGGGCACCGTGGTCTACGACACGCGCCAGGGCACATTCGGCACCTTGTACATCGCCGGCGCGGGAAAACTGCAGACGCTGTCGCAGCGCCTCGCCAAGGCGGCGCAGCAGTCCTCGCAGGGCAACCCCGAGGCGTTCAAGCAGTTGCGCGGCAGCCGCGACGAGTTCGCGGCACTGGTCAAGCTGCTCGCCTTCGGCGGCGCGAGCGGCGGCGTCAGCCTGCCGCCGACCTCCAGCGACGTGCAGCCGCAACTCAATGCCCTGGACCGGGCGTGGGGCAAGACCGAGGCCAACGCCGCGCTGGTGATCGACGAGGAACGCAACCTGGTTGCGCTGGGCAACGCCGTGCGCGCCATCAACGCCAACAACCCCGTGCTGCAGGAGCTCACCGACGAGGTCGCGGCACTGAGCGTGCAAAAAGGCGGAAACGCACGCCAGAACGCGATCGCGGCGCAGCTCACGATGCTCACGCAGCGCATGGCGAAGAACGCGAACATCATGCTGGCGGAGAACGTCGTCGACCCGGAGGTGGCTTTCCTTCTGGGCAAGGACACCAACAGCTACCGCGACACGTTGCAGGGGCTGCTGCAGGGCAGCGAAGCGCTGCGCATCGCACGCGTGGCCGACGCCGAGATGCGCGGACGGCTGGGCGAGTTGCAGACGGCGTTCGCCGACTACCAGCGCGCGGTGAGCGACATCCTGGGCAACCAGGCGCGGCTGGTGGGCGCCAAGCGGGCGGCGTTCGACATCTTCAACGACAGCGAGGCGCTGCTGCAGGCGGCCGAACGCCTGAATCTGGGCTACGAGAACGAACTGGGTGCGCGCGGCGTCAATTACATCGTGCTGGCGGTGTTGACGGTGCTGGCGCTGATGGTGCTGGGTTTGGTGGGCAAGGTGTACATCGACGACGGCCGCCGCCGGGCGGTCCAGAGCGAGGCGCAGAACCGCTCGAACCAGCAGGCCATCCTGCGCTTGCTGGACGAGATCGGCAGCCTTGCCGACGGCGACCTCACGTCGCGCGCGCAGGTCACCGAGGAGATCACCGGCGCCATCGCCGACTCGATCAACTTCACCATCGACGAGCTGCGACGGCTGGTGGCCGGCATCAACGCCGCCGCGCAGCAGGTGACGACGGCGACCGGCGAGGCGCAGACCACGGCGGGCCAGCTGCTGCAGGCGGCGCAGCGGCAGGCCGAAGGCATTCAGGACGCCGGACAGTCCGTGGTGCAGATGGCGCAGTCGATGACCGATGTGTCGCAAAGCGCGAGCAACTCGGTGAAGGTCGCGCAGAGCTCGCTCAGCGCCGCGGAAAAGGGCGCGCAGGCGGTGCAGAACGCGATCCGCGGCATGAACGACATCCGCGAGCAGATCCAGGAGACCTCCAAGCGCATCAAGCGCCTGGGCGAATCGTCGCAGGAGATCGGCGAAATCGTGCAGTTGATATCGGATATCACGGAGCAGACCAACGTGCTGGCGCTGAACGCCGCGATCCAGGCGGCTTCGGCCGGCGAGGCGGGGCGCGGCTTCACGGTGGTGGCGGAGGAGGTGCAGCGGCTGGCGGAACGCTCGGCCGAGGCGACCAAGCACATCGGCGCCATCGTCAAGTCGATTCAGCGTGACACGCAGGATGCGGTCGAGGCCATGGAGCGCAGCACGCGCGGGGTGGTGGAGGGCACCAAGACTGCGGACGAGGCGGACCAGGCGCTGCGCGAGATCGAACAGGTGTCCAACCTGCTCGCCGAGCTGATCGGGGGCATCTCCAACGCCACCGAGCGGCAGGCGGCTTCGGCGACCCGCGTGGCGACGGCGATGAACGAGATTCTCGCCATCACGCAGATGACCACTGACGGCACGCGCCGCACGGCGGCCTCCGCCGAGCGCCTGACGGCACTCGCCAACGATTTGAAGGCCTCGGTGTCTGGCTTCAAGCTCGCCTGAGGACCCCGTGGGCAACGCCTCCGCCACCATCCTGTCCTGGATCACCGCCGAGGTGGACCAGGCGCTGGCGCGCGTGCGCGAGCACATGGCCCGGTTTGCCGCCGACCCGGGGGACCTGTCGGTACTCGCGCCCTGCCCGGAGCACCTGCACCAGGTGAGCGGCGCGCTGCGCATGGTGGGACTCGCCGGCGCGACGCGGTTCTGCGAGGCGCTCGAGGGCGGCTTTGCCAGTACCGCCGGATCGCGGCCGAGTTCGGCCACCATCGGCGTCATCGATCGCGCCGTGCTCGCGTTGAAGGAGTACGTCGATGCGCTGGAGCGCGGCCAGGCCAATGTGCCGCTGCGGCTGTATCCGGTGTACCGCGAACTGAGCACGCTGCAGGGCGCGCAGGGCGCGTCGGAAAAGGACCTGTTCTTCCCCGACCTCGCGCTGCAGGCACCCGCGCACGTCGATCCGCGCACGCTGCCGCCGGAAGACTTGAAGGCTTACCTCCAGGCGCAGCGCGCGATTTTCCAGCGTGGCCTGCTGGCTGCGCTGCGCGACCAGGGCGGCGGGCCGCAGGCGATGTTCCAGGCGCTGGACGCGCTGCATCGTATCGCTGGCCAGCTGCCGGAGCCCCGGGCGCTGTGGTGGGCGGCGGCGGGTCTGGTGGAGGCACTGGCCGTGGCGCCCGACGCCGAATGGCGGGCGCGCTCCAAGGCCCTGTGCCACAAGATCGATTTCCAGATCCGCGACCTGGCCGCGGGCGAGACGGCAGTGAGCGACGCGCTGCTGCGCGAAGTCCTCTATGCCATCGCGAAGGCGAAACCGCGGTCGCCCCGCCTGCGCGAGATCCAACAGCTGTATCTGCTCGACAGTCTGTTCCCCGAGCCGCTGGACACGACCGGCGTCATGGAGTTCGACATGGATTGGCTGCAGCCGGCGCTGAGCGACGTGCGCTCCCGGCTGGAGGCGCTGAAGAGCATGTGGCTGCAGTACGTCTCGGGTGAACCCAAGAGCGCTGCGCGCTTTCGCGAACTCGTTGGCTCGTTCAAATCCAAGGCGGCGGCGCTCGGCAACCCGCACCTGGTCAGGCTGCTCGACGCGATCGCCCTGGTGTCGACGCGCCTGCCCGATCCCTACCCGGCGCAGGCGCAGCTGCTGGTCATCGAGATGGCCTCCGCGTTCCTGCTCGCAGAAAGCGTGATCGAGAATTTCACCGATCCGGCCACCGACATCGAGCAGCAGATCGGCATCATGGGCGGGTGGCTCTTCGACGCAGCCAAGGGCAAGTCGACGGGCGAGCCGCCGCCCGGGTTGCGGGCCGACCTGAGCGAACGCATCGGCGCCATGCAGTTGCGCGCGCAGGTGGCGCGCGAGATCGTGGCCAACCTGCAGCACGTCGAGCAGGTGCTGGACGGATTCGCGCGCGACGCGACCAAGCGCAACCTGCTGCAGGGCCTCGCGCCGTACCTGCGCCAGATCCACGGCGCACTCAACGTCCTGGGTTTTGCCCGCGCCGCGAAGATCCTGCCCGTGTGCGAGCAGTTGGTCGAGTCCTGCGCGCAGCCCGCGCACGACGATCTCGACGGCCACGACATGGACTGGATCGCCGAAGGGCTCTCCAGCGTGGGGTTCTACCTCGACCCCTGCCTGCAGGGCCGCGATCCGTCGGAGGAGGCCGTCGAGCTGTTCTTCCGGCGTTACGACAAGGCGCATGCACCGGCCAGGGAGCACGGTTTCGATTCCACCGTGGTGCTGCCCTCCGCGTCGCTGAAAGGGACCCCGCAACCCGCGCCGGACCCCGGGCAGATCGCCGCGGCCGCGGCGGCGGCGATGGCCCCGGCGCAGCCGCCGGCACCGCTGCGGCCCGAGGTCAATGCCGAACTCCTCGCGGTGTATCTGGAGGAGGCCAGCGAGGTGCTCGCGACCATCGAAGGCGCGTTGCGGGTGTGCCTCGAACAGCCGCAGGAGCGCGACGCGCTGACCACCATTCGCCGCGGCTTCCATACGCTCAAGGGCAGCGGTCGCATGGTCGGCCTCATGGATCTGGGCGAGGTGGCCTGGGAAATCGAGCAGGTGATGAACCGGTGGCTCGAGCAACAGCGCGCCGCGACGCCCGAGCTGCTCGATCTTATCGGCGCGGCGAACGCGGCGTTCTCGGGTTGGGTGGCGCACCTGCGCGAGGGCAGGCTGCCGGGCGAAATCGACGGCGGCCAGATCGTGGCGCGCGCCCGGCAACTGAAGACGCAAACGCCCCCGGCTGTCGTGACGCCCGGGCCCGCGACGGCGCCAGAGGGCGAAGCGATACCGGCAACCGACGAGGTGCTGGACTTCATCGCTCAACCCGAGCCCGAATTGCGACAGCCCGAGCCTGAGGCGCCGCCGCCGGCGCCGGCACCCGAAGTCCCGGACGAGGTGGATATCGGCGGCATGCGCATCGCGCGCAGCTTCTTCGAGATCTACATGCGCGAGGCGGCGCAGCATGCGGCGACGCTGGAAGCGCAGTGCGCCGAATGGCGCAAGCGCGTCGGTACCGAGGCGCCGCACGAGTTCGTGCGCGCGGCGCACACCCTGGCGAGCAGCTCGCACACCGCTGGATTCCCGCAGGTGGCGGCGTTGGCCGAGGCGCTCGAGCAGTGGATGCCGCTTGCGCGCCAGACGGCCGCCGCGGATGCCGGCATGATTCAGGTCGCGGTGGCCAACCTGCGCGCCATGGCCGAGGCGCTCGCGCGCCGCGAGGCGCCGCAGGCGGCGCCCGCGCTGGCGCAGGGGCTGCACGAACTGGTGGCGCGGCTACGCGCGCCCGCGCCGAAGCCAGCCGCCGAGGCACCCAAGCCCCGGGCACCCGAGAAAGCCGATAAGCCCGGTGGGCGCGAGCAGCGCGTCATGCGGGACGACATCGACCCGCAGCTGCTGCCGATCTTCCTCGAGGAAGCGCAGCAGCTGCTGCCGCTGGTGGGCAGTGACCTGCGCGACTGGAAGGCGAGCCCCGAAGATGCCAGGGTCCTGCAATCGCTGCTGCGCGCACTGCACACGCTGAAGGGCAGCGCGCGCATGGCGGGCGCGATCCGGCTGGGCGAGCTGACGCACATCATGGAGAGCCGCATCGAGGCGGCGACGGAAGCGAGCGCCGTGGATGCGGCGCTGTTTTCCGAGCTGGAGGAGAAGATGGACCGGCTGAGCCTCGACCTGGAGCGCATGGCGACCGCGCCGGAGCCCGCGCCGGCGCCGGTCGCGGCGGTCGCGGCCGCGGCCGCGGCAGAGGCGCCGCGCGCGGAGCCGCCCCCGCGGAAGGAAGCTCCGCTGCCCGGACCGGCGGCGATGTTGCGCATCAATGCCGACACGCTCGACCACCTGATCAACGAATCGGGCGAGGTGAGCATTGCGCGCTCGCGCGTCGAGGGCGAACTGCGTGCGGTGAAGCAGTCGATCGGCGACTTGAGCGAAAGCATCCTGCGGCTGCGCGGCCAACTGCGCGAGGTCGAGATCCAGGCCGACAGCCAGATGCAGTCGCGCCTGTCGGTGCTCGAGGAGCGCGAGCGGGAGTTCGACCCGCTGGAATTCGACCGCTACACGCGCCTGCAGGAACTGACGCGCCTGATGACGGAAA
>DASTTC010000099.1:0-10398 GCA_035760345.1 Burkholderiales bacterium
CGCAAAGCTCGCCAAGCAGCTGCGCAAGAGCGCCTGAGGCGCTCGTTCGCGGGCGCCTAGTACCTTCCTGCGCCTCGTCTTCGCGGGTACCCCAGAATTCGCAGAGCGCGCACTCGCCGCTCTGCTCGATGCGGGGCACGCGGTACCGTTGGTCCTCACACAACCCGACCGTCCGGCCGGACGCGGCATGCTGCCGTCGCGAAGCGCGGTCAAGAAACTGGCGCACGCGCGTGGCCTAGAAGTGCTTCAGCCCGCGACGCTGCGGGATCCTGCCGTGCAGGCCCGAATCGCGGCTGCCAAAGCGGAGTTCATGATCGTGGCCGCCTATGGGCGACTCTTGCCCCAGGCGGTGCTCGATATCCCATCCGGCGGTGCGCTCAACATCCACGCCTCCCTGCTGCCGCGCTGGCGCGGCGCGGCGCCGATTCAGCGGGCGCTGCTCGCTGGCGACCGGGAGACCGGCATCACACTCATGCGCATGGATGCGGGTCTCGATACTGGGCCGATGCTGTCCCAGGAGCGAGTGGGCATTTCTACGGACGACGACGCGCAGTCGCTGCACCACAAGCTGGCGGCGCTGGGTGCACGCATGATTGTCGACGTGCTCGCGGATGCCGCCGCGGGACGATTGCGCGCCGTGCCACAGCCCGAATGCGGCGTGACCTACGCGCGCAAGCTCGAAAAGCGGGAGGCGCAGATCGATTGGCAGCGTCCCGCTTCGGACATAGAACGGCTGGTTCGCGCGTTGCGTCCGGCGCCCGGCGCCGTGGCGCGGCTTCGTGGCGAAACCCTCAAGATATGGCGCGCCCGGCAGTGCATCCAGCGCGGAGTCCCCGGGTCCGTAATGGCATCGGGCAGCGAAGGCGTGCTCGTGGCCTGTGGCGAGGATTCGTTGCTTGTCACCGAGTTGCAACGCTCGGGTGGCAAGCGGTTCGCCGCCGCCGAATTCCTGCGCGGTTGTCCGATTCCCCCGGGAGAGCGGCTTCAATGAAGTCCTCGGCCGCACTCGCGCCAGCGCTTGCGGAGGCTGCGCGCGCGATCGCGAGCGTCGCCGCAGGGCGCAGTCTCGATCAGGCAATCGAGCGCCGCACCGCGCAGGGCGCGCTCACGGATCTGTGCTACGGCACGCTACGTCGATACGGCAGAGTGCAGTTTCTGGTTGATGCCCTGTCGCGCAAGGGCGCCACGCCGCCGCACGTGCAGGCACTGCTCTGGTGTGCGCTGTACGCGCTTGATAGCGGCCGCTATGCCGAGTACACAGTCGTGGATCAAGCCGTACGTGCCTGCGCTCTGCTCGAGCAGTGGCAGGCGCGTGGCTATGTCAATGCCCTGCTGCGTGCTTACCTGCGCGGGCGTACCTCGCTAGAGGAACGCATCGCGGCCGACGACGAAGCGCGCTACCAGCATCCCCGCTGGTGGATCGAGATCCTGCGGCGCGATCACGTGCTCCAATGGCAGTCCATCCTCGAGGCGGGCAACATGCACCCGCCGATGTGCCTGCGCGTCAATCGGCGGCGGGCAAAGCCGGATGCCATTCTGGCGATGCTCGCCGAAGCGGGCCTGAAGGCCCGCTGCTTGGGCGACGATGCGCTGCTCTTGGACACGCCGGTGTCGGTCGATCGGTTGCCGGGATTCTCGGATGGCCTGGTCTCGGTACAGGATGCGGGCGCACAGCAGTGCGCGCCGCTCCTGGATCTGGCCGCCGGCCAGCGCGTGCTGGATGCTTGCGCGGCCCCGGGCGGCAAGTGTGCACATGTTCTGGAAAGTGCGGACGTGCAGGTCACCGCGTTGGACGCGGACCCGGAGCGTGCCGCGCGCATCGAATCGGGATTGTCGCGGCTCGGCCTCACCGCGACGGTGCGCGCGGCCGATTGCACGGCACCCGACACGTGGTGGGACGGGCGCCCCTTCGAACGTGTGTTGGCCGACGTCCCCTGCACGGGGTCGGGCGTGGCGCGACGTCACCCGGACATCAAGTGGTTGCGCCGGGCGGACGATGTGCGCAGCTTTGCAACGCGCCAGGGCGCGATCCTCGACGCCCTTTGGCGGGTCCTCGCTCCCGGTGGTAGATTGCTATATGTCACCTGCTCGGTTTTCCACGACGAGAATGACGCTGTGCTGGACGCGTTCTGCGCGCGCACACCCCGATCACGGCGCCGGGATTTGGCGGGCGGCGCGGCCCCGCAGCGGCTACCGTGTGCGGAGCATGATGGTTTCTTCTACGGCCTGCTAGAGAAGCCCGCCTGATGCGGCGTGCCATGACGATCAGCGCCACCCTGTCAAGATTCGTTGTCGCGCTGGCTTGCGTCGCATCTGTCTATGCGAAGGCCGACGAGATCGAAGTGGTGGATGCGCGCCTCGCCGCCTCCGAGGAAGGGCTGCTGCTCAGCGCCGACTTTGCCTTCGAGTTCAACGAGCGATTGCAGGAGGCGGTGGCGAACGGGATCGCCCTGTATTTCGTCGTCGAATTCGAGCTGACGCGGCCGCGCTGGTGGTGGTTTGACGAGGACACTGCACATCGGCGTACGCAGTGGCGGCTGTCGTACCACGCGCTGACCCGGCAGTATCGCCTCAGCACGGGCGCCCTGCACCAGAATCTCGCCTCGCTGGACCAGGCGCTAGACGTCATGCGCCGCCTGCGCAATTGGCAGGTGCTGGAGCGCTCCGTGCCGCTGCGGGGCTCGAGCTATGAGGTAGCAGTGCGCATGCGCCTGGACACGACGCAACTGCCGCGGCCCTTGCAGGTAAGCGCGCTCACCAATCGGGAGTTGCACCTCGAATCCCCATGGAAACGTTTCCTCTTCCTGCCGCCTCAGCCTGCGGCCCCGGCCCAAATACCTTCCGCACGACCAGAAGGGGCCGAGCGATGAGGATCCTCCTCATTGTGGGCGCGGCCCTCGCGGGCGTGCTTCTGTTTTTGCTCGCGACCGCAAGCGCGGCGGATTCGGCGCTGCTGGCGCGTCACTATCCACTCCTGCTCGGCCTGAATGCCGCGCTTGCGGGCGCCCTCGCGGCCATGGTGAGTTACCAGATCGCGGCCATCGTGCGCCGGCATCGCGCACGCGCATTCGGCTCGCGCCTTACGTTGCGGTTCTTGCTGCTGTTTGCGCTGATGGCGCTGGTCCCGGGCGCGCTGGTGTACACCGTCTCGGTGCAGTTCCTCACCAAGAGCATCGAGTCCTGGTTCGATGTAAAAGTCGACGCTGCGCTGGAAGGTGGCATCAACCTCGGGCAATCCGTGGTTGATCGCATGCTGGCGGAAATGCAAATGAAAGGGCGCGCCATGGCGCTCGAGCTCGCCGACCGCTCCTCAACGCAGCAGGTGGCGATGCTGAATCGGCTGCGCGAACAGGTTGGCGTACAGGAGGCGGTACTGTTCGGCTCCGGCGGGCGCCTGCTGGCGAGCGCGACCGATGAAGTGTCCCGGTTTTTGCCCGTACTGCCGACGGCTCAGATGCTGCGCCAGGCGCGAGCGCCCCAAGGCTACAGCTCCATCGATGCGCCCGACGGGGAGCCCCTCGCGGTCCGGGTTGTGGTGCCGGTCACGGGGCTGGCGATTGCGGACGAGGCGCGGTTCCTGCAGCTCCGGCAGGTGGTGCCGACGGGACTGGCAAAGAGCGCACAGGCGGTGGAGGAGGCCTATCGCGATTATCGCGAGCTCGCGCTTTCGCGCCAGGGCTTGCGGCGCATCTATATCGTGACGCTGACGCTGGTGCTGTTGATGGCCTTGTTCGTGGCCGTCTCGCTTGCCGCGATCTTGTCGGCGCGGCTGTCTTTGCCCCTCGCCAACCTGGCGCAGGCAACCCAGGCGGTCGCGCGCGGCGACTTCTCCCAACGCCCACCGGTAACCAGCCGTGACGAGCTGGGCGTGCTGACGGAGTCCTTCAATTCCATGACGCGCCAGCTGGACGAAGCGCGCAAAGTGGTGGAATCCAATCGCATTGCCCTCGAAACGGCGAAATCTTCGTTGGAGAATATCCTGGCCAATCTGTCGGCCGGGGTGCTGGTGTTCGACCGCGAACTGCGCCTGACCATCTCCAACAATGGCGCGGCCGAGATCCTCGGTGGAGAGCCGCGTGCGCTTGCAGGCCGTCCGCTCGAGACATGGAGCGGCGCCCTGGAAACGTTCGCTGCGGCCGTGCGCGGGCAGTTTGTCGCGCACCGGGAACGCTCCTGGCAGCAGGAGATCACGCTGAAAGGTACGGGCAAGACGCTGCTGGCGCGGGGCGCGGCGCTGCCGGGTGCGACAGGGGGGGGCTACGTGCTGGTGTTCGACGACATCACTCAGTTGATCCAGGCGCAGCGCGCCACCGCGTGGGCGGAAGTCGCGCGCCGTCTGGCACACGAGATCAAGAATCCGCTGACGCCGATCCAGTTGTCGGCGGAGCGGCTGGAGATGAAGCTCGAGAACAAGCTCGAGGCGGAGGATGCCGCGATTCTCCGGCGCAACACGCAGACCATCGTGAATCAAGTCACCGCGCTCAAGTCCATGGTGGACGATTTCGGCGACTACGCGCGCTTGCCCGCGCCGGTGCCGGCCGGGTTGGACCTGAACGCACTCGTGAGCGACGTGTTGGCACTGTACGAGACCTCGCACGTACCGATCGGCAGGCGCCTGGCGTCCACGCTGCCCCCGGTCTGGGCGGATACCGCGCAGATTCGCCAGGTCATTCACAACCTGGTGCAGAACGCCCAGGACGCACTGGAGAACCGCAAGGAGCCGCGCCAGCAACCCGCCATCGAGGTCTGCACCGAACTTGCCGGCGACAAGGTGCGTCTCTCGGTGACTGACAACGGAGACGGATTTCCGGACGAGTTGATGGCGCGCATCTTCGAGCCCTATGTCACGACCAAGCCGCGCGGGACGGGGCTGGGACTGGCAATCGTGAAGAAGATTGTCGACGAGCACCACGGCAGCATCGCGATCGAGAATCGCCCATTGCGCGGCGCTTCGGTGAGTGTGCTGCTGCCGCTTGCGGAAGCGGCCTGAGGACGCCATGGCGCAGATCCTGGTCGTCGACGATGAGGTCGGCATCCGCGAACTGCTATCGGAGATTCTGGTCGACGAGGGCCACGCCGTCATGCTGGCCGAGAGCGCGGGCGTCGCGCGGCGGCTGCGCGAGTCGAAACGCCCCGATCTCGTGCTGCTGGACATCTGGATGCCGGATACCGACGGCATCACGCTGCTCAAGGAATGGGCGGGTACCGGGCAGCTCACCATGCCCGTGGTGATGATGTCGGGACACGGCACCATCGAGACGGCGGTGGAAGCGACCCGTATCGGCGCGCTGGACTACCTCGAGAAGCCAATCGCATTGCAGCGGCTGCTCAGCACGGTAAAGCGCGCGTTGCGCGATCATGACCTGGCGGTATCGCCGCAGCTCACGCTCGGGGCTCTGGGCCGTTCGACGGCACTCGTGGAATTGCGCAAACGCCTGGCGCAGCTCGCGCAGACCGCGGCACCCCTCATGCTGCGCGGCGAGCCGGGGATGATGCCCGAAATCTTCGCGCGCCAGCTCACGGCGCCGGGCGCCCCCTTTCTGGCCGCCACCGATTTGCTGGCGGACGCCTCCAGCGAGCTTCTCGCGCGCGCCGGCGGTGGCATTCTGTTCGTGTCCGATCTGTCGCGCCTGCAACGTGGCGAGCAGAAGACGCTGGAGTTTCTCCAGGCGCGCGCCGACAAGCACCGTACCCGCATCGTGTCGTTCTCACCCGTGGAGTCCCGGGGCCTGGTGGAACGTCACGGCTATGATGCGGCGTTCGTGGCCCGGCTGGGAGAGCTTTCCTTGCGGCTGCCGGCGCTGCGGGAGTTCGCCGAAGATATACCTGATCTCGCCGCCCAGCTGCTGGCCCAACTGGTGGAGGCGCGGGCCTGCCCGTCACGGCGCTTGTCGATAGGCGCGTTGAATGCGATGCGGCACCACCAATGGCCCGGCAACCTCACCGAACTGGAGCACGCGGTGAAGAATCTGGCGCTCACGACGCTGGAGGAGGAAGTGGGCGTGGCGGATGTCGAGCGCGTGCTTGTGGTGCAGGCACCCCAGGCGGTGGCGCCGGCGCTGCCGCTGGGTGGGCCCTACCGCGAAGCGCGCGAAGTCTTCGAGCGCGCGTACTTTGAGCATCTGCTCGCCACCGAAGGCGGCAGCATGTCGCGCGTGGCCGAGAAAAGCGGGCTGGAGCGTACGCACCTCTATCGAAAGCTGAAAGCGCTCGGCTTGCCGGTCGGCCGGCGCGAGGAAGGTTGAATGGGCCTAGAATGCCGCGCCAACCGATGAAAGCGACCGCAGCGTGAAGATCGTCATCCTGGGCGCCGGCCAGGTCGGCAGTTCGGTGGCCGAAAGCCTGGTCTCCGAGCACAACGACATCACCGTGGTCGACGTCGATGCAGGACGACTGCGCGTGCTGCAGGACCGCCTCGACCTGCGCACCGTGATCGGCAGCGCCTCGCACCCGTCGGTGCTGGAGGAGGCGGGGATCGATGATGCCGACCTGCTCATCGCGGTCACGCAGTCCGATGAAACCAACCTTGTGGCCTGCAAGCTGGCGGCGCGCATGTTCAACGTGCCGCGGCGGGTGGCGCGCATCCGCGCCAATGCTTTTCTCGACAACCAGAAACTGCTCGGGCCCGAGGGCTTCGACGTCGACCTGGCGATCTGCCCGGAACAGGTGCTTACCGAGTACATCGTCAAGCTGGTCGAGTTTCCCGAGGCGCTGCAGGTGCTGGATTTCGCCGACGGCAAGGTGAGCCTGGTGGCGGTGCGCGCCTATCAGGGCGGGCCAATGGTCGACCGGCCGGTGAAGGACATCCGCGCGCATATTCCGAACATCGACACGCGCATCGTCGCCATCTTCCGGCGCGACCGCGCCATCCTGCCGGAGGGTGACACCGTGATCCAGGCGGACGACGAAGTGTTCTGCCTGGCCGCCGGCGCCAATATTCGCCAGGTGATGCACGAGCTGCGCCGGATGGACAAGCCGGTCAAACGCGTGATGATCGCCGGGGGTGGCAACATCGGCTTGCGCCTCGCCCGCGCTCTTGAACGCGACTACTCGGTGCGCCTCATCGAGCATAACAAGCGCCGCGGCGAGTTCCTTGCTGGCAAGCTGAACCAGGCGCTGGTGCTCAACGGTGACGCTACCGACGAGGAACTGCTCGAGCAGGAGAACATCGGCGAGATGGACCTGTTCGTCGCGGTGACCAATGATGACGAGAACAACATCATGAGTTGCCTGCTTGCCAAGAAGATGGGTGCGCGGCGTGTCGTGTCCCTCATCAACCGGCGCAGCTATGTCGACCTGCTGCAAAGCGGGCAGATCGATATCGCCATTTCGCCGGCGCAGGCGACCATCGGCAAGCTGCTGGCGCATGTACGCCGGGGCGATGTTGTCGCCGTCCACAGCCTGCGCCGCGGCGCAGCCGAGGCGCTGGAAGCCGTGGTGCACGGCGATCGCGAATCCTGCCGCGTGACCGGGCGGCGCGTGGATGAGATCGATCTGCCCGCCGGCGCCACCATCGGTGCGGTGGTGCGCGAGGGCAAGGTACACATGGCGCACCATGACACGCGCATCGAGGCCGAAGACCACGTTATCGTTTTTGTCACGGAAAAGAAGACCTTGCCGCGGGTCGAGAAGTTGTTTCAGGTCGGCGCTCGCTTCCTGTAGGTCCGACGCGCCGTGCGCCTGTTCGCCGTCCTGCACCTGCTCGCGCTGGTGTTGATGCTGTTCGCGGCCTGCATGCTGCTGCCGCTCGGTCTGTCGCTCGTGCTGGGAGATGGCGCGCATTGGGCGTATGCCTGGTCCGTGAGCGCGACGCTGGCCGCAGGCGCCCTGCTGTGGGTGGCGACGCGCCGCGCGGGGCGCGAAATGCAGGTGCGCGACGGTTTCCTGCTGGTGGCGCTGGTGTGGACCGTACTGCCGGCTTTCGGCACCCTGCCGCTGCTGGTGCAGCTGCCGGGCCTGTCTTTCGCTGACGCCTATTTTGAGGCCGCCTCCGGCCTCACGGCGAGCGGCGCGACGGTACTTGCGGGCCTCGACTACCTGCCGCCGTCGATCAACCTTTGGCGCGGCTTCATGATCTGGCTGGGCGGCATGGGGGTCATCGTGCTGGCGGTGGCCATCATGCCGCTGTTGGGCGTGGGGGGCTCGCAGCTGTTCAAGGCCGAGACACCAACGCCCATGAAAGACACCAAGCTCACACCGCGCATCGCTGAGACCGCGAAGGGCCTGTGGCTGGTGTATTTCGGGCTGACGCTGGCGTGCGGGTTCGCCTACTACTGGGCGGGGATGAACGGACTGGATGCGCTGATGCATGCGTTCACCACCGTGGGCCTGGGGGGATTCTCCACGCACGACGAGAGTTTCGCGTACTGGAACTCGCCGCGCATCGAGGCCGTGGCGATCGTGTGCATGCTGCTCGCGGCGATCAATTTCGCCACGCATTTCCTCGCCTGGCACCGCCGTTCCTTGCGCGCCTACCGGGTCGACCCCGAGGCAAAGGTGTTCCTGCTGATCGTGTTCACCTCGGTGCTGGGTATCGCGGCTTATCTTGCCTGGACCGAGGCGTATCCGGATTTTGTGACTGCGCTGCGCTTCGCCGCCTTCAACGTGGTTTCCATCGCTACGACCACCGGCTATGCAAGCACGGACTTCAACCTGTGGCCGATCTTCGCGCCGCTTTGGATGCTGTTCCTGTGCAGCTTCGTCAGCTGTTCGGGATCTACCGGGGGTGGCATGAAGATGATCCGGGCGCTGATCCTGTTCAAGCAGATCTTCCGCGAGCTGCTGCGCATCATCCACCCGCGCGTCGCCAATCCGGTGAAGCTCGGCGGCCAACTGGTGGAGAACAACGTGGTGTTCGCGGTGCTCGCCTACGTCTTCGTCTACGTGTCGTGCATTGTCGTGTTCACGTTGCTCCTGACCCTCAGTGGCGCGGACGTGGTAACGGCATTCTCCGCGGCCGTGGCGTCGATGAACAACACCGGTCCGGGCCTGGCCCAGGTCGGGCCCGCATCGAACTATGCCGTGCTGAACGACTTCCAGACCTGGGTGTGCTCCTTTGCCATGCTGCTCGGCCGCCTGGAACTGTTCACGCTGCTCGTCGTGCTGACGCCGGCGTTCTGGCGCAAATGAGCCGGATCCCGGTACGGGTGGCAGGTGCAGTCGCCGAGCCGCCGGCGGGCTGGGCCGTATTGCGCCCGAGCGCGTGCCCCTGCTGCGTGGGTCGTGTGCAGATGCAGATCGAGCTGGCGCGGCTTATCCGGGAAGTTCGCCCGCGCGGCGTGGTGATCGAGTTCGCCGACCCGGACCACCTGCCCGCGTTGCGCCGGGCGCTCGGCGAGTGGCCGCTGTCGGACTACGTGGCACTTTGACTCAGAGAGCTTACTTTTTCTTCTTCTTCTGGCGTTGCGGCCGCGTCTTGCCGTAGCTGCCCTTGTAGATCTTGCCGCGCCGCGTTCTCTTGTCGCCCTTGCCCATGTCATGTCTCCGGTTGCGTTCCGCGCTGCATTATAGCGATGCAGCCTTGACTGCCTGTTGCGGCTCATAGGCAAGGTAGGGCGCGAGCCAGCGCTCCGCCTCGCAGACGCTCATGGCCTTGCGCCGCGCGTAGTCCTCCACCTGGTCGCGCCCGATCTTGCCCACTGCGAAGTAGCTGGCGCCGGGGTGCGAAAGGTAAAAACCCGACACGGCGGCCGCCGGCAGCATGGCGTAGGACTCGGTGAGCGTCATGTCCGCATGCTTCGGCGCGTCGAGCAGCGCGAACAACGACCCTTTCTCTGTGTGGTCCGGGCACGCGGGATAGCCGGGCGCAGGACGAATGCCGCGGTACTTCTCGGCAACCAGTGCCGCGTGTTCGAGGGCCTCGCCGGGCGTGTAACCCCAATACTCACGCCGCACTCGCTCGTGCAGGTGCTCGGCGAAGGCTTCCGCCAAGCGGTCGGCGAGCGACTTGAGCATGATCGCCGAATAATCGTCGTGGTCGCGCTCGAACTCGGCCAGTTTTTTTTCCATGCCCAGACCCGCCGTCACCGCGAACGCGCCCACCCAGTCGGGTACGCCCGTTTCCTTCGGGGCGACGAAATCGGCGAGACACAGGTTGGGCTGGCCGGCAGGCTTCTGGTTCTGCTGGCGCAGGTTGTGCCAGGTCATCGCGACAGTCCCGCGCGACGCGTCGCGATAGATCTCGATGTCGTCACCGTTTACGCGCGCTGCCGGGTACAGGCCGCACACGCCGCTCGCGCGTACCCAGCGCCCGGCGACCATGCGTTTCAGGAAAGCCTGCGCATCGGCAAACAGCTTGCGCGCCTCGGTGCCGACGACCGGATCCTCGAGGATCTTCGGATAGGGCCCGGAGAGCTCCCAAGTCTGGAAGAACGGACCCCAGTCGATGTACGGCACGAG
>DASTTC010000100.1:0-6488 GCA_035760345.1 Burkholderiales bacterium
CGCACGCCGGCGAGGTCGCCCACCGCCTGCTCCAGCTCGTAGGGGCTGAGGTTGCGCCCGCCGCGGATGATGATGTCTTTCTCGCGGCCGGTGAGGAACAGCGTGCCCTGCGACAGGTAGGCGCGGTCGCCGGTGTTGACCCACTCGCCGGCGAACAGCTTCTTCGTGGCCTCCGGGTTGCGGTAGTAGCCCGACGTGGAGGAGGGGCCGCGGAACTGCAGCAGGCCTTCCTGCCGGTCGGGCAGCTCCAGGCCGGCTGCGTCCACCACGCGGAGGTCGTGCCCGGGGATTGGCGTGCCGCAGCCGATCACGACCAGGGGCGAGGCATCGCCGGCGCGCGCCTCCTCCGCCTCGCCGGTACGTGTGAAGCGCTCGCGCTCGAGGCGATCCGCGATCCAGGGCGTGCCCGGCACCGTGATCGCCACGCCCACCGAGGATTCCGCCAGGCCGTAGGAGGGCGACAGGCAATTCGTGCGCAAGCCCCAGCGCGCGAAGCGCTTCTCGAACTCGACGATCGTGTCCGGGCTTACGGGCTCGGCGGCGTTGAAGGCAAAGCGCCAGGTCGACAGATCGATGCCTTCCATGTCCTCGTCCGCGATGCGGCGCAGGCACAGCTCGAAGGAGAAGTTCGGCCCGCCGGACAGCGTGCCGCGGTGGCGGTGGAGGGCCCGCATCCAGCTGACCGGCCGCGACAGGAACGCGAGCGGCGACATCAGCACCGTCGGGAAGCCGAGCACCAGCGAGGCGAAGTTGGCGCCGATCAGCCCCAGGTCGTGGTACAGCGGCAACCAGCTGACGAACACGTCCGCGGGACTCGCATCGACCGCGGCGCCCATCGCGCGCACGTTGGCCATCAGGTTCGCGTGCGACAGCACCACGCCCTTGGGCATGCCGGTGCTGCCCGAGGTGTACTGCAGGAATCCCATGTCCCCGGACTTGCCGTGCACCGGCTCGAATCCAGGCTCGGCCGCGCCGGACAGGTCGGCCGGCACCAGGACCTGGCGCAGGGACTCCACCTGCGCGCGCAGCAGGTAGGCGAGCGCCTTGGCTTCGGGCACCGTGATCATGATCGTCGCGCCCGCGCTCCGCAGAATGCTGACGTGGCGCGTCATGTGGTCTTCGATGGTCGTCAGGCGCGCCGGCGGATAGAGCGGCACCGGCACGCCGCCCGCCAGCAGCACGCCGTAGAACGAATACAGGTACTCCTTGCAGGTGGGCAGCATGATGGCCACCATCTGCCCGCGCTGCAGGCCCGCGCGCGTGAGCGAAGCGGCGTAGCCCATCGCGCCGTCCCACAGCGCGCGATAGCTGAGCGGGAACTCGTTGTCGCCCTCGTACAGGAACACCGTCAGCCGGTCGGGCTGGCGCTCGACGTGGTAGGCGAGCGCCTCGGTGAGCGTGCGCGCCTGCGTCTCGGAGGGCGCGCGCACGCCTTCGCCCTGCACCAGGCTCGCGACGCTGCGGTCCGCGGCCTGCGGGGCGTGCCCGGCGCTCGCCAGCAGGAACCTCAGCAGGTCGCGCGGCGTCTCGCTGGTGGCGAGCGCCTGCTCGGGCAGGCTGGCGGCGAACTCGCGCTCCAGGCGCAGCACCAGCTCGACGCGCGCGAGGCTGTCCAGGCCCAGTTCCTTTTCCAGCGAGCTGTCGAGGGCGACTTCGGGTTCCATGCTCGGGCGCGCCTCGCGCGCCACCGCCCGCACCACGGCGAGCACCTTGTCCGGTTCGACGGCAACCCGCTCTGTCATGGAGCGGCGAGTGTACACTCGGCGGCGATGCCAACCGGCGAAGCGGCGCGGCCGTTTCTCGAGCGCCTGGATGACGCGACGCGACAATTCCTGTTGTCGGCGGCGCGCCCGGTGTCGACCACGCGCGGCGCGCGCCTGGTGCGCGCGGGCGAGGCCGCGCGCGGCGCCTACGTGCTGCGCGAAGGCGCCGCGGAAGCGAGCGTGGTGCTGCCGGGCGGCGAGCGGCTGGTGGTGGCGAAGTTCGGGCCCGGGAATCTGTTCGGCGAGATGGCGTTGTTCGAGCGCGGCATCGCCACGGCGAGCGTGAGCGCGGTGTCGAACCTCGAGGGCTGGTTCCTGGATCGCGACGACTTCCGGGCCCTGGCGGCGCAGCGCACGCCGCAAGCGCGCGCCCTGCGGCACGCGCTCACGCTGGTGCTCATGGAGAAGCTGCGCGCGATGAACGCGAAGGTGCTGGAGGCGGCCGCGCCGGAGGATGCACCCGTGGTGAAGTCGCATATCGCCGACCCGCTGGCGGGGGTGAAGCGGGTAAAGCAGGCGGCGTTCGACGTCGCCCCGTTCCTGGCCTGGCTGCCCGTGTTCGAAGGATTCGACGAGGCCGAGATCGCCCAGGTGCTCGGCGCGTCGCGCCAGCTCGAGCTGCGGCGCGGCCACGGCGTGTTTGCCGTCGGCCAGAGCGCGGCCGCCGCCTTCATCGTGCTGCGCGGCGCCGTGGAGATCCTGGCGCGCCGCGAGGCGCGCGAGCGACGCATGGCGGTGCTCGGCCCGGGGCAGGTGTTCGGCTTCATGAGCCTGCTGGAAGGCGGCGCGCACGGGTCGGAAGCGCGCGTGCGCGAGGACGCGGTGCTGCTGGAGATCCCGCGCAAGGCGTTCGACGGCTTCTATGCCGGCGAGGGTTCCATCTCGAGCGCGCTGCACCACGCCATCCAGCGCAGCCTGCTTGCTTCGCTCGCGCAGACCAACCGCCACCTCACACGGCTCATCAGCCTGGCGCGGCTGCGCGGGGCGAAGCGGGAAGGCGACAAGCTGGAGACGGCGCTCGGCGGCCAGATCGTGGCCGCGCCGGCGCCGGCTAGTGCAGTTCCCGCAGCGTGATCGCCGGCTGGCCGTTGCGCCGCAACGCGGCGTGCAGCAGGGTGTACTCGGGCACCTCGACCCAGGCGGAGATGTCGCGACTCAGCGGCTCGGAGGCGACCAGCACCGAATCCGCGTCTTCGCTGCCGCCGGTCATCTTCCACTCGCCGTCGTGCAGGCCGTAATCGCGCCCGAGCGTGACCCAGAGCGAGTAGTAGTTGACGTGCCCGGGCAGGAACTGCGCCGGGTCCTGCGGGTAGCAGCCGAAGTCGAAGGTGTAGCGCACCGCGGCGAGCTGCGTGCCGTCGGTTAGGAACAGGTTCACCGGCGAGGCGTAGGCGATGCCCAGTTCCGCTCTCGCCTTGCGCACGACGCCCAGCATGTGCACCACGGCGTCATGCAGTTCGTCCGCCGAGGGTCGGGCGAAGGGATCCTTCAGCTTCGACACGATAAGCGCGTACATCCACTCGGAGTCGGTGGTGCCCCGGATCTGCGCCGCAAGTTCTCCCTTCACCTGCGGCAGGAGGAGCGGCTTCATTTCCGCAAAGCGCGTGAGGTCGCCGTTGTGCGCCATCACCAGGGGCACGCCCGCGAACTGGAACGGGTGCACGTTCTGCGTGGCGATCTCGACCTTCGTGTTGTACGGCACGCCCCGCACATGCGCGAGCAGGCAACTCGCGCGGATCTTCTCGGCGAGCCCCTTCAGGTTGCGGTCGAAGATCGGGATCGAATCCGACGCGTAGGCGAAGGGCCGCTCCGGCTCGTGCGACGCCGCGTCCCAGGCGCGCATGCCGAACCCCGCGAGGTTCATCAGGTGCAGAAACTTCGGCATGTAGCTTTGCTTCACCAGCGCGGAATCGGGCTGGAACAGGAAATCGTCCAGCAGCGCGGGTTGCCCGAGGTAGAGCAGGGCGCGGCACATGGCGCTAGACCTTTGGCGGCTTCAGTTCCTCGAGCCGGTCGGTGGCCGGCGGCGGCGTGCGCGACAGCGCCGCGATCTCCGCGCGCAGCGCCGGGGTCATGTCCAGCTTCACCGCGTTGAGCGAATCCTTCAGCTGGTCCAGGTTGCGCGCGCCGATGATCGGGGCCGTGATGGCAGGGTGCGCACCTACCCAGGCGACTGCGGTGCTCACCGGGTGTAGGCCCTTCTTCTTGCAGAAGGCGACGAATTTCTCCGCCACCTCGAACACCCACGGCTCGCCGTAGCGTGCCTCGTACATCTCGTTGGTCTTGAGACGCCCGGTGGCTTCACCGCTGTATTTCCCGGAAAGCAGCCCGGCGGCGCCGGGGCTGTAGGGGATGACGCCGATGCCGTTGGCCTCGGCCATCGGCAGGATCTCGACCTCGGCCTGGCGCTTCACCAGGTTGTACATCGGCTGCAGCAGCTGCAGCCGCGCCCAGTCGTGGCGCTCCTGCAGGTCCACCGCGCGCTGCGTCTGCCAGGCGGACCAGTTGCTTACCGCCGGATAGAGCACCTTGCCCGAGCGCACCAGGTCCTCCAGCGCGCGCACCGATTCCTCGAGCGGCGTGCGCGTGTCGTACTGGTGCAGGAACAGGATGTCGACGCGGTCGGTCTGCAGGCGCTTCAGGCTCGCCTCCACCGCGCGCGTGACGTGCCGGCGCGAAGTGCCGCGGTCGTTGATATCGTCGGATGCCGGGTTGTAGCACTTGGTGGTGATGACGAGGCTGTCGCGGTGGCCCTTGACCAGGCGGCCGAGGATCTCCTCGGACTTGCCCTTGTTGTACTGGTCCGCGCAGTCGAAGAAGTTGATGCCGGCGTCGCGGCAGGCCTGGTACATCTGCGCCGACATCGCCTCGTCGGCGTCGCCACCGAAGGACATGGTGCCGAAGCACAGCTCGGAGACCTGGACGCCGGTGCGGCCGAGGGGTTTGGTTTTCATGGCCGCAGTCTAGCGAGGTTTGACCCAGGTTTCCGACCAGGCGAGGCAGGCGCTGGTCGAATCGCGCTCGCCGCGCTTTTCCGCATAGGGTTGCCCGGCGGCGGCGCGGCCGTTCAGCGAGATCCGGGCTTGCTTCGCCGGAAAGAAGGTGCTGAACACGCCGATCGGCCGGCCCGCGGTGCCCGGCGGCATGTTGAGGACGAAGGGCGCGAGGAAATCCTCCCACGACAACACGATCTCGGCGTCCCTGGCGGTCACCCGTTCCTCGGCCCGCGAATCGATGCCGCCCGAGCGTACGAATGCGGCGCTCGTCACCGGCGTCGAGGCATCGGCGAATGCCGGGAACAGCAGCGACTCGATCTGCTGTTGCAACCAGCGCGCGACCGGCGGATTGTCAGACCAGATGCGCACCTCGCCGCCCGTGAGCGTGCTCCTGGCGAACAGCGCGTGACCGGCGCCCGCCGGGCACCACAGCACGCGCCAGTGGCTCATGCGGTCGGTCTGCGTCTTGCCGCCGTCGGGGCTGAAGCGGATGAAGGAATTCTCCCCGGTCATCATCACGTCGTTCGGATCCACTGGGCTGGTCATGTGCGATTCCTCCTGTCGTCGGTGCCGATGGTAACGCAGCGGCCGCGGAAACTTGACCGCTGTCAAGGCGTCCCCCGCAGCGGCGGAACGTAGAATGGGGCCGATGAAATCCCCGAAAGGCGGCAGGGCGCGCGGCACGCTCAAGGGCCGCGGCGTCGACCCCGCGGCGCGCGCGGAAGTTGCAGCGCTGCTCGGCGGCGATCCGCGCCGGCGCGATCTGCTCATCGAGTACCTGCACCGCATCCAGGACCGTTACGGACACTTGTCCGCGGCCCGGCTCGCCGCGCTGGCGGAGGCGTTGCGGCTGTCGCAGACCGAAGTCTACGAAGTCGCCACCTTCTACCACCACTTCGACGTGGTGAAGGAGGGCGAGGCGCCGCCGCCCGCGCTCACGGTACGGGTGTGCGATTCGCTGTCCTGCGAGTTGGCGGGCTCGGGCGAATTGCTGGAGAAGCTGCCGCGCATCCTCGGCAAGGACGTCCGGATCCTGCATGCGCCCTGCGTCGGCCGCTGCGAATCGGCGCCGGTGGCGGTGGTGGGTCAGAACCCGGTGTGCAACGCGACCGTGGACACGGTGCGCGAGTCGGTGGAGGAGAACAGGACACGGTGTCCGGAAACGAAGTACCTCGACTTCGCCGCCTACCGCAAGCAGGGGGGCTACCGGCTGATCGCCGACTGCCTCGCCGGCAAGCGCAGCCGCGACGAGATCACGAAGGTCATGGAAGACTCGGGCCTGCGCGGGCTGGGCGGCGCCGGCTTTCCCGCCGGGCGCAAGTGGCGCATCGTCGCGGCGGAACCGGCACCGCGCGTGATGGCGGTCAATATCGACGAAGGCGAGCCGGGCACCTTCAAGGACCGTTGGGTCCTCGAGCGCGACCCGCACCGCTTCCTCGAAGGCATGTTGGTGGCGGCTTGGTGTGCCGGCGTGGGCGAGATCTGGATTTATCTGCGCGACGAGTACGCAGGCTGCCGTGCGATCCTCGAGCGGGAACTGGACAAGCTGCGGCGCTCGAAGCGCTTTGCGCTGCCGCCGATCAGCCTACGGCGCGGCGCGGGCGCGTATATCTGCGGCGAGGAATCGGCGATGATCGAGTCGATCGAAGGCAAGCGCGGCATGCCGCGCCTCAGGCCGCCGTACGTGGCGCAGGTGGGCCTGTTCGGTTACCCGACGCTGGAGCACAAC
>DASTTC010000101.1:0-5014 GCA_035760345.1 Burkholderiales bacterium
CCGGCTCTTGTGGCGCGCCGCGGCATTGCGGTGCAGGATGCGCTTGGCGGCGACGCGATCGATGACGCTGCGCGACTTCTCCAGCGCCGCGGCTGCCGCCGCCTTGTCGCCGCCCGCGATGGCTTTCTTCACGGACTTGATGGCGGTGCGCACTTCGGTGCGCAGCGTGACGTTGTGCGCGCGGCGCACGACGTCCTGTCGAGCCGACTTGCGCGAGGATTTGATGTTGGCCATGGCCTTGATCCGGTTGCGAAAAAGGGGCGAATTCTAGCATGAACCTTCTGCGCGCACTGGCCACCGTCAGCAGCATGACGTTCCTGTCGCGCGTATTGGGCTACGTGCGGGATTACTTCATCGCCCGCACCTTCGACGTGGGGGGCGGGACCGACGCCTTCTTTGTCGCGTTCCGCATTCCCAACCTGCTGCGGCGCATGTTCGCGGAAGGGGCGTTCTCGCAGGCCTTCGTGCCCATACTCTCGGAGTATCGGAACCGGGAATCGCCCGAGGACACGCGCGCGCTGGTGGATGCCATCGCCACCCTGCTGTTCATGGCGCTGGTCGTGGCGACGGTGATCGGCATGCTGGCGGCTCCGCTCATCGCCTACGTGTTCGCGCCGAACTGGTTCCACACCAAGCCGGAGCAGTTCGGGCTCACCGTCCAGCTCCTGCGCATCACGTTTCCCTACATCCTGTTCATCTCGCTCGTGGCGCTCGCCGCGGGCGTACTCAACACCTGGAGCCGCTTCGCGGTGCCCGCGTTCACGCCGGTCCTGCTCAACGTGTCCTTCATCGTCGCAGCGGCCTTCTTCGCCGAGCGCTTCGAGCCGCCGATCGTGGCGCTCGCCTGGGCGGTGTTCGTCGGCGGCGCGCTGCAGCTCGCGCTGCAGTTCCCGTTTCTGGCGCGCATCGGCATGCTGCCGCGCTGGCGCCTGGACTGGCGCCATCGGGGTCTGACGCGGGTGCGCAAGCTGATGCTCCCGGCGATCTTCGGCGTGTCGGCGAGCCAGATATCCCTTCTCATCAACACGATCTTCGCCTCGTTTCTCGTCACGGGCAGCGTGACCTGGCTGTACTACGCCGATCGGCTGATGGAGTTCCCCGCGGGGCTACTGGGGGTCGCGGTCGGCACCATCCTGCTGCCGAGCCTGTCGCGGCACTACGCCGGCGGCGACGCCGACGAATACGGCAGGCTCCTCGACTGGGGGCTGCGCCTGACGCTGCTGCTCGCGCTGCCCGCCGCCGCCGCGCTGGCGGTGCTCGCCGTCCCGCTCATCTCGACGCTGTTTCACTACGGTCGATTCGGCGCCGAGGACGTCTGGATGACCCGCCAGGCGCTCGTCGCCTACAGCCTGGGTCTGGTGGGCATGATCCTGGTCAAGGTTCTGGCGCCCGGCTTTTATGCGCGCCAGAACGTCATGACACCGGTGAAGATCGGCGTGTTGACGCTCGCGGCCACGCAGCTCATGAACCTCGCTTTCATCGTCCCGTTCAAGCACGCCGGCCTCGCGCTCTCCGTCGGGCTGGGCGCGTGCCTCAACGCGGGGCTGCTGTACCGCGCGCTGCGCAAAGCGGGCATCTACGTCCCGCAACCCGGGTGGGGGCCCTTCGCGGCGAAGACTGCGCTCGCCGTGTGCGCGATGGCGGCGCTGCTGCATTTCGTCATGCCGTCCGGCGCGTGGTGGCTTCAGGCCACGTGGCAGCACAAGGTGCCTGCCATCGCGGGCCTGGTGCTCCTCGGCGCGCTCGCCTACGGCGCGCTGCTGCTGGCCCTGGGCTTTCGCCCGCGAGACTTCGCGCGCCGCGAGCCCTCCTGATGGCGGTCCCGGATCCCTTCGCCGAGTTGCTGGCGCGGGACGATGCCGAGATCGATTTGGCGCGTGCCTGCCTGCTGATCGCGACTGACGCTTACCCGGGGCTGGACGTGGAAGGCTACCTGGGCGAGATCGAACGGCTGGGGACGCGCCTGCGCGGGCGCCTGCCGGCCGGCGAGAGCGTCGAGGCGCGGGTGGTCGCGCTCAACGAGTTCCTGTTCGACGATCTCGGCTACCACGGCAACGCCAAGGACTACTACGATCCCCGCAATAGCTACCTGAACGAGGTGCTGGATCGCCGCATGGGCCTGCCGATCACCCTGTGCGTCCTCTACATCGAGGTGGGCCGGCGCATCGGGTTGGCGCTGGAGGGCGTGTCCTTCCCGGGCCATTTCCTCGTCCGGCTGAGGCTTCGCGGCGCCATGCTGGTGCTGGATCCGTTCTCGGGCGGCGAGGCGCAGTCCGAAAGCGACTTGCGCGCCCGGTTGCATCGTGTGATCCCGCAGAGCGCGGCAGGGGGCGTGCCGATCGAGGAGCTGCCGCTCGACCCGTTCCTTGAGCCTGCCGGCAAGCGCCAGGTCCTTTCGCGGCTGCTGCGCAACCTGAAGGGGATCTACCGGGAAGCGGACCAGCCGCAGCGCCTGCTGGAGGTGCTGAACCGGATGCTGGTGGTGTCGCCCGACGCGCACGCGGAGCTGCGCGAGCGGGGCTATCTCTATCAACGGCTGGAGTGCTACCGCGCCGCGCTGAAGGATCTGCAGGCCTACTCGGCGCTGGCGCCCGAGGCGGCGGATGTCGATGACGTGCGCGCGGCGCTGCTGGAGCTCTCGGCGCGCTGTGCGCGCCTGAATTGAGCCCTCAGGCCGCGGCCGTGCGATCGACGACGCCGGCCGCGGCGCGCATTTCGCGCGCGCGCCGTTGCACCGCGGCGTGCAGCGCGGGCTTGTAGCCGAGCGCGAAGAACGCCTCCGCGGCGAGGAAGATCGGCGCGACGAAGATCTGGAAGAAGTTGTCCACCAGCGCGGGCTTGCGGCCCTCCCAGGCGTGGCCGATGAGCTGGATCACCCAGCCGCCGCCGAAGAATACGAGGAACCAGACGAACCCGGCGCCGATCGGCAGGAGCGAGACCCGGTCGGCGAGGGTGAGCAGAGCCGCGTTGACCGCGAGCATCGCGAGGGCGAGCGGCACGTCCAGGAGGAAGTACCAGACCAGCACCACCGCCACGAGCAGCATCGCCGCCGTGAGCGTGATGCCACCGACATCGACACGCACCCAGCCCAGCGCGATGAACAGGCCGAAGATGATCATCGGCACACCGACGAAGTGCGTCGCCTTGTTGCGCGCGTCCTGGTGGTACGCCGCGTAAAAGCTCATCTGCTGTTCGAGCGTTTGCATCGGAGCCTCCGCGAAAGCCACTATAATTCAGCATTTTACACACGCGCTGATGCAGGTCACGCACGGGATAATCGCGCCAGGGAGCAGCCGGCAGGCGCTCACCATCGGCAACTTCGACGGCGTGCACCGGGGCCATCAGGCGATGCTCCAGCGCATGGTGTCGCATGCGCGCGCCCTGCGCCTGGCGTCCTGCGTGCTCACCTTCGAGCCCCATCCCCGCGAGTTCTTCACGCCGGCGACGGCGCCGGCGCGGCTCACGCGCCTGCGCGACAAGCTCGAGCTGATGGCGGCGGCGGGCGTGAGCCGGGTGCACGTGGCCAGGTTCGACGCCAGGCTCGCGGCGCTGGCCGCCGAGCGCTTCGTCGAGGACATCGTGGCGCGCGGGCTGCGGGCGGCGTGGCTGCTGGTGGGGCGCGATTTCCGCTTCGGCGCGAAGCGCGGCGGCGATTTCGCGCTGCTCGAGCAGCTGGCGGCGCGCCACGGCTTCGAGCTGGAGGCGATGCCGGAGGTCGCGTTCGGGGGCGCACGCGTGTCGAGTTCGGCGGTGCGCGAGGCGCTCGCCGCCGGCGACCTGGCGCGCGCCGGGCAATTGCTGGGCAGGACCTACGCCATCAGCGGCCGCGTGGTGCATGGCGAGAAGCTCGGGCGCGTACTGGGGTTCCCGACGGCCAACATCGTGCTGCGCCGGCGGCCGGCGCTGGCCGGGATCTTCGTCGTCGAATGCCGCATCGAGGCCGAAAGCGGCTGGCGTCCTGCCGTGGCGAGCATCGGGCGGCGGCCGACGGTGAATCCGACGGCGGCGCCGCTGCTGGAAGTGCACCTGCTGGACTACGCGGGGGACCTGTACCGGCGCCACCTGCAGGTGCGGTTCCTCGCCAAGGTGCGCGACGAGGAGAAGTACGACAGCGTATCCGCGCTGCGCGCGGCGATCGCGCGCGACGCGGCGCAGGCCAGGGCCCATTTTGCGATGAAGAAGAAGACCAATGCCTGACTACAAGGACACGCTCAACCTCCCGGACACGCCGTTCCCGATGCGCGGCGACCTCGCCAAGCGCGAGCCGCTGCGGGTGCAGCAATGGCAGGACAAGGGCGTGTACCGGCGCCTTCGCGAGGTGGCGAAGGGGCGCCCGAAGTTCGTGCTGCACGACGGGCCGCCCTATGCCAACGGCGACATCCACATCGGCACCGCGGTGAACAAGATTCTGAAGGATGTGGTGGTCAAGTCGAAGATGCTGGCCAATTGCAACGCGGTCTACGTGCCGGGCTGGGACTGCCACGGCATGCCGATCGAGGTGCAGATCGAGAAGAAGCACGGCAAGAACCTTCCGGTCGAGGAGACCTTGCGCCTTTGTCGCGCCTTCGCCACCGAGCAGATCGCCAACCAGAAAAAGGATTTTCAGCGCCTCGGTGTGCTGGGCGACTGGGACAACCCGTACCTGACGATGGCGCCGCGCAATGAGGCCGACGAGATCCGCGTCCTCGGCAAGCTGCTCGAGAAGGGCTATGTCTACCGCGGCCTCAAGCCGGTGAACTGGTGCTTCGACTGCGGCTCGGCGCTCGCCGAGGCCGAAGTCGAATACGAAGACCGGAAGGATTCGGCCATCGACGTCGGCTTTGCGTTCCTGGAGAAGGAAAAGCTGGCCAAGGCGTTCAATACCAGGATCGACAAGCCCGGCTTCATCGTCATCTGGACCACGACGCCGTGGACCATTCCCGCCAACCAGGCGCTCAACGTCCATCCGGAAGTCACCTACAACCTGGTCGATACGGAGAAGGGGCTGCTGATTCTTGCGGCGGACCTGCAGGAG
>DASTTC010000102.1:0-10239 GCA_035760345.1 Burkholderiales bacterium
GGCGTCGTGCGCCGGGTGCCGATGATCGCGGAGCTCGACGGCGCCTACTACGAGGCGCTGTCGCTCGCCGTGGTGCGCACGATCCTGGGCTTTCCCAAGGTCGAGCCCGGCTACGCGCCCGACCGCTTCCTGCAGCGCGGCTACTCCGGGCTTGAATGGCTGCAGGTGGGCCCGCTCGCCATCCCGGTGGACGAAACCGCGAGTGCGCTCATTCCTTACCGCGGGCGCAAGTACAGCTTCGCCTACGTCTCGCTGGCGGATGTGATCGCCGGGCGCGTGCCATTGGAGCGCCTCAAGGGCAAGATCGCGCTGGTCGGGACGACCGCGCCGGGCCTGCTCGACCTGCGCTCGACGCCGGTGGACAACGTGTACCCCGGGGTCGAGGTGCACGCCAACCTGATCGCGGGCATCCTCGACAAGAACATCAAGCTCAAGCCGCCCTACATGCTGGGCGCCGAAGTAGTGCTGCTGCTGGTGGGCGGCGTGGCGCTGTCGCTGCTGATCCCGATGCTGGCGCCGCTCTGGGCCACGCTCGCGATGCTGGCCGGCATGATCCTCGTCACCGGTCTGAATGTCGCGATCTGGACCGAAGCCGACATGGTGCTGCCGCTCGCAGCCTCGATCCTGATGACGGCGGCGCTCTACACGGTCAACATGGCTTACGGCTACTTCGTCGAGGCGCGCTCCAAGCGCCAGTTCACGGAGCTGTTCGGCCAGTACGTGCCGCCCGAGCTGGTGGACGAGATGGCGCGCGATCCCCAGAAGTACAACATGGAGCCGCGCGCCGCGGAACTGTCGATCCTGTTCTCGGACGTGCGCGGCTTCACCAGCATCTCGGAAGCCCTGAAGCCCGAGGAGCTGCGCGAGTACATCAACGAGTACCTCACCGACATGAGCGGCATCATCCGCTCGAAGCACCGCGGCACGCTCGACAAGTACATCGGCGATGCGATCATGGCGTTCTGGGGCGCACCGGTCGACGATGCCCAGCACGCGCGCAATGCCGTGCTCGCGGCGCTCGACATGCAGAAAGAGTGCCGCATCCTGAATGACAAATTCGCCGCGCGCGGCTGGCCGACGATCAGGATCGGCGTCGGCGTGAACTCGGGCAACGTGCGCGTGGGCGACATGGGCTCCCAGGTGCGGCGCGCCTACACGGTGATGGGCGACGCGGTGAACGTGGCCTCGCGTCTGGAAGGCCGCACCAAGTACTACGGCGTGGGCATCCTGGCGGGCGAGCCGACGCGAAACGCGGTCAAGGGCGTGGTGTTCAAGGAGATCGACCGCATCAAGGTCAAAGGCAAGGACGAGGCCGTGGGCATCTACGAGCCGCTCGGACCGGAGGGTGAGGTGGAACGAGCGCAGCTCGACGAGATCAAACTGTGGCACCAGACGCTGCGCGCCTACCGTGGGCAGCAATGGGATCAGGTCGAGGTGAGCCTGTTGAACCTGCAGCGCATGCACCCGAAGTGCGAGTTGTATGTCCTGTATGCCGAGCGTGTTGCCCAGTTCCGCCGGGTAGCGCCGCCCGCCGGGTGGGATGGTGTCACCTCGTTCGACGAGAAGTAGGGCGAGCGCATGAGGCTCAAGGTACTGGGCTGCTCGGGCGGGATCGGCGGGCGCCACATGCGCACCACGTCTTTCCTGGTGGACGGCGATGTGCTGCTCGACGCGGGAACGGGCGTGGGCGACCTGTCGCTGGCGGAACTGTCCCTGGTGGACCACATCTTCGTCACCCACTCGCACCTGGACCACGTGGCCTCGATCGCCTTCATCGCCGACACGGTGGGCGGCATGCGCGCGCAGCCCATCCAGGTGCACGCAACGCGCGAGACCATCGCCATCCTGCGCAAGCACATCTTCAACTGGGAGATCTGGCCGGACTTCGCGCAAATCCCGTCGCCGCAAGCGCCGTTCATGCGTTATGAGGAGATCGAGCTCGGGCGTACGGTGTCCCTCGCGGGGCGCGCCTTCACGCCGCTGCCGGCGGTCCACACGGTGCCGGCGGTCGGCTTCCAGCTGGACAGCGGCAGCGCCAGCCTGGTGTTCACCGGCGATACCGGGCCGAACGACGCCCTGTGGGAAATCGTGAATCGCATCGAGAACCTCAAGTACCTGATCATCGAGACTGCGTTCGCCAACAAGGAGCGCCACCTGGCGGAGTTGTCCCGGCACTTGTGCCCGTCCATGCTGGCCGAGGAGCTGGTCAAGCTCGAGCGCGACGCCGAGGTCTACGTCACGCACTTGAAGCCGGGCGAAACCGAGCTCACCATGCAGGAGATCGAGGAGTCCTCGGGAAGGCTGCGGCCGCGCATGCTGCAGAACAACCAGGTTTTCGAATTTTGACCTGCCGCGCGCCGCAGGAATGTGAAAAACCGCCCAAGAATCAGGGCGCTGGCGGTTGTATGTTTGCGCACCCGGGGATAGCATAGGCCGCAAGCTCGATTTGAGAGGTCCACGATGAGCGCCGTTCTCAGCCACCACGCTGCGCCGCAGGCCGATGTCGGCGTGCGCCTCGCGTTCCAGAAGCAGCTGCAGGCGGTCACCAACAAGATCCACGCCACCAGCAATATCGACGAGATCATGCTGGAGGTGAGCGCGGACATCTGCGTGCTGTTCAACGCCGACCGGCTCACGATCTACTCGGTGGGCGAGGACAAGCAGGCCATCGTCTCCAAGGTCAAGACCGGCCTGAACTCGTTCAAGGACCTCAAGCTGCCCATTGCCGAGCATTCCATCGCCGGCTTCGTGGCGCTGTCCAGGAAGACCGTGAACATCAGGGATGTCTACGATGACTCGGAGCTGAAGGCGCTCAACCCGAACCTGCGCTTCCTGCAGGAAGTCGACAAGCGCACCGGTTATCGCACCAAGCAGATGTTGGTGGCGCCGATCATGGACGGCCAGAGCCAGGAGCTGATCGGCGTCATCCAGATCATCAACAGCAAGGCCGGCGTGCCCTTCGGCCCGCTGACCGAGGACGGCGTGGGCGAACTGTCGCAGACCCTGGCGATCGCTTTCCGCCAGCGGCAGAAGCCGCAGCTGGTCAAGACCAAGTACGACTACCTGATCTCCGATGCCGTGCTCTCCGCGGGCGAGTTCGAGCTGGCCTCGAGGCAGGCGCGCAAGAAGGCGGTGGACGTCGAGCAGGTGCTGGCCGAGGAGTTCCAGGTCAAGATCCCGGCAATCGGCGCGGCGCTGTCGAAGTTCTTCGGCGTGCCCTACGAGGCGTACAAGCCGGACCGCGTCAAGCCGATGGAGCTGCTGAAGAACCTGAAGCGCGAATACGTCGAGCAGAACCAGTGGCTGCCGATCGACGATACCAAGGCAGGCCTCGTCGTGCTGTGCCTCGATCCGGAGCGCATCCGTAGCTCCCGCATCGCCTCGAACGTGTTCCCGAAGGCGAAGATCGTCTACCGCGTCACGACGCAAAAGGAATTCAAGGAGACGATCAACCTGTTCTACGGCGCGGAAACGCTGGACAGCGGCGACATCGGCGACATGCTCTCCAGCCTGGACGACGAAGCCGATGGCGTTCTCGACCCCGCGGCGGCGGACGAGGCCTCGGCGGCGGCGGACAACGAATTGGTGAAGCTCGTCAACAAGGTGATCATCGACGCCTACAACCAGGGCGCCTCCGACATCCACATCGAGCCCTATCCGGGCAAGGTCAAGACCGAGATCCGTTTTCGCAAGGATGGCGACCTGGGGCCCTACATCGAGGTGCCGGCCAGCTACCGCTCGGCGATTGCGGCGCGCATCAAGATCATGTGCGATCTGGACATCTCGGAAAAGCGCCGGCCGCAGGACGGCAAGATCAAGTTCAAGAAGTTCGGGCCGCTCGACATCGAGCTGCGCGTGGCGACCATCCCCACCCAGGGCGGGGTGGAGGACATCGTCATGCGGATCCTGGCCGCCGGCGAGCCGATGTCGCTGGACAAGATGGGTTTCACCAAGCAGAACGAGGACAAGCTGAAGGAGACGGTGAGCAAGCCCTACGGCCTGTTCTTCGTTTGCGGCCCCACCGGCTCGGGCAAAACGACCACGCTGCACTCGGTACTCAAGTTCCTGAACACGCCGGAGACCAAGATCTGGACGGCGGAGGACCCTGTCGAGATCACGCAGAAGGGCCTGCGGCAGGTGCAGGTGAACAAGAAGGCGGGGCTGGATTTCGCCGCGGTGATGAAATCGTTCCTGCGCGCCGACCCGGACATCATCATGGTCGGCGAGATGCGCGACAAGGAGACCACCTCGACCGGCATCGAGGCCTCGCTCACGGGCCACCTGGTGTTCGCCACGCTGCACACCAATTCCGCGCCGGAGTCGATCACGCGCCTCCTGGACATGGGCATGGACCCGTTCAACTTCTCCGATGCGCTGCTTGGCATCCTGGCCCAGCGCCTTGCCCGGCGCCTGTGCAGCTGCAAGCAGACCTACGCGCCGGAACCGGCGGAGCTGACGGCTTTCCTGCGCGAGTACTGCGACGAGCTGCAGAACACGTCGCGCTTCAAGGCGGACCCCAAGGCATCCATGGAGGCGGTGTACAAGGACTGGGTGCGCCAGTACGGCAACGACAAGGGCCAGCTTACCTTTTACAAACCGGTGGGTTGCGACAAGTGCGGCGGCGGCGGCTTCAAGGGGCGCTGCGGCCTGCACGAGCTGCTCATCGCCTCTGACCGCCTGAAGAAAGCGATCCAGGAGCACGCGCGCGTCGCCGAGATTCTGGCGATCTGCCTGGAGGAGGGCATGCGCACGCTCAAGCAGGACGGCATGGAGAAGTGCCTGACGGGCGTCACGCACATCAAGGAAGTGCGTTCCGTCTGCATCAAGTGACGCTGCCCTGGGCGGCGCGCGCATGAGCCGCACCCCCGATAGCACCCAGGCGCTGGGCTTCTCGGCTGCGGGGCGTGCCGCGGCCGACGACCTGGTGCAGCGCCTGGAGCAGCTCAACGCCATCGGCGCGTCGCTGTCCGCCGAGCGCGACATCGACCGGCTGCTGGAGGCGATCCTCGCTGCCGCCAAGTCGATCACGCGCGCCGACGGCGGCACGCTGTACCGCCTGACCGAAGATGGCACGCTGCGCTTCGAGATCCTGCGCACCTCGAGCCTCAAGTACTACCTGGGCGGCACCACCGGCGAGCCGATCCCGTTCTACCCGATCCACCTGGTCGGCAAGGACGGCAAGCCCAACCACAGCATGGTGGCGGCCTATGCCGCGCTTACCGGCAAGACGGTGAACATCGCCGATGCCTACACCGCCGACGGCTTCGACTTCACCGGCACCCGCAACTTCGACAAGAAAACCGGTTATCGGTCGAAGTCGTTCCTCACCGTCCCGATGACGAACCACGATCGCGAGATCATCGGCGTGCTGCAGCTGATCAACGCGCAGGACCCGAAGACCGGCGACATCGTCCCCTTTTCGCCCGCGGACCAGCGCCTGGCGGAGTCGCTCGCCTCGCAGGCGGCCATCGCGCTCACCAACCGCATGCTCATCAACCAGCTCGAGCACCTGTTCGAGTCCTTCATTGCGATGATCAACTCGGCGATCGACGAGAAATCGCCCTATACCGGCGCGCACTGCCAGCGCGTTCCGGCGCTCACCATGATGCTCGCGGAAGCCGTGAACGATACTCGCGAGGGGCCGCTGAGCGACTTCCAGATGAACGACAAGGACCGCTATGAGCTCAAGATCGCGGGCCTGCTGCACGATTGCGGCAAGGTCACCACGCCGGTGCACGTGGTGGACAAGGCCACCAAGCTGCAGGGCATCTACGACCGCATCCACCTCCTCGACACGCGCTTCGAGATCCTGAAGCGCGACGCCGAGATCGCGATGCTGAAAGACGGTACGCAGGATGCGCGCGCGCGCCTGCGCGAGCGGCTGCGCCAGCTCGAGGAGGACCGCATGTTCCTGCGCGCCGCCAACATCGGCGGCGAGCGCATGCGCGACGAGGACATCGAGCGCGTCAAGCGCATCGCCGGGTATCGCTGGACCGACACCTCGGGCCACGAAGCGCTGTTCCTCACCGACGACGAGTTGAAGAACCTCACCATCCGCGCGGGCACGCTCACCGCGGAGGAGCGGCAGGTCATCAACCATCACATCGTCGCAACCAATCGCATGCTCGAGGCACTGCCTTGGCCGAAGCACCTGAAGAACGTGCCGGAGTACGCCGGCGGCCACCACGAGCGCATGGACGGCAAGGGCTATCCCAAGGGGCTGACGCGCGAGCAGATGTCGGTGCAGGCCCGCGTCATGGGTATCGCCGACATCTTCGAGGCCCTGACTGCGAAGGACCGGCCTTACAAGAAGGGCAAGACGCTGTCCGAATCGCTGGAGATCCTCGGGCGCATGAGCTTGAACGGGCACATCGACCCCGAGCTCTTCGACGTCTTCGTGCGCCGCCGGATCTACCTGCGCTACGCCGAGATGTTCCTCGACAAGGAGCAGATCGACGACGTCGACGCGGCCAGGATTCCCGGCTACACGCCCTGAGCGCGGTGGCGGATCCCGCCGACGCCTGGTTCGCCCTCGGCCGAGCTCACGGCCTGGCGCGGCGGCATGCCGAAGCGGAGGCCGCGTTCCGCAAGGCCGCGGCAATCCGCCCGGCCATGCACGAAGCGCAGCTCAACCTGGCTTACGCGCTGATCCATCAGCGCAAGTTCCGCGAGGCGATCCCCGTGTTGCTCGCGGCACGCAAGCCCGGCGACCGCAGCGTCAACGATACCCTGATGGTCAGCGTGCTGAGCGTCCTGCAGGACGAGCCGGCCGGCAACTCCGGGCCGCCGCTCGCCCTGCAGCCGCTCGGCGCGGACCCGCTCGTGAGCGTGGTGATTCCCACGCGCGACCGCCCCGCGATGCTCCAGGACGCGCTCGCCTCGGTCGCCCGCCAGAGTTACCGGAACTGGGAAGCGATCGTGGTGAACGATGGCGGCTGCAAGCTCGACCTGCCGGCGGGCCTTGCCTCGAAGCTCACCGCCATCGATCTCGGCGCGCCGCAGGGCGTCGCGCACGCCCGTAACGTAGCGCTGCGCGCCGCGCGGGGCGCCGTCATTGCGCTTCTCGACGACGACGACCTGTTTTTGCCGCAGCATATCGAGGCGCTGGTCACGGGATTGCGCGGCAGCGGCGCCGCGTTCACCTACACCCGCTCGATCGGCGTGGAGGAGCGGGTCGCCGGCGGCGTGCGCGAAGAACTGCGGCGCGGCATGCCTTACGAATACCGCTACTCCCGGGCGCTGCTCCTGGTGCGCAATCTGATTCCGACGGCGACCTGGGGCGCGCGCCGGGAATGCTTCGAACGCTGTGGCGGATTCGACGAGAGCCTCGCCTGCGCGGAGGACTGGGACATGCTGCTGCGCCTGTCGGCGGCGGTGCCGTTTCACCTCATCGCCGCGCTGACGGCGGAAATCCGCGTCCGGCCGGCCGCGTCCGACAGCGTCACCCGGCGCGTTCCGTTGCGGCCCACTTGCGAGCTCCTGTACCGCCGCTACCCCAGCGCGGGCCACGAGCTGATCGAGCTAGGCCGCCGGATCTACATGGATTCGGTAGCCTAGGCGGACGCTGCGCGTTGCACGAAATCCTCGAGCGCATGGATCGGTGCGGCGTCCCGGTAGAGCACATGCCGGCCGGACTCGATGCGCCGCCGGAGCTGATCGCGGTATCCGGGGTCGCGCACCAGCCTGACGGCGAGGCCGACGTAATCCACCTCGGTGGCGGCGATCAGTTCGCGCAGACCCAGGCGATCGAGCATGCCGCTCGCCAGCCTGCCGCGCAGGTACTGTCCCTCGCAGGTCACGATCGGCAAGCCGCATTCCATCGCCTGTAGCGCGGTGTTGAAGCCCGAGAAGCCGAGTGTGTCTAGCATTACGTCGGCGCGCCGCATCAGGCCGTAGAACTCCGCTTTCGGCAGCCAGGGCAGAAAACTCACATGGCGCTCGAACTCGAGGCCCTGCCGCGCGAACGCGCGCGCCAGCCTCTGGCGCAGCCGCTCCGAGAGCTCCGCAATCCCGCAGATGAAGAAGCACAGCCTGCAGTCGCCGAGCCGGCGCACGATTTCCACGTAGAGGGCGTCATGCTCCGGCGCGTACTTGAAAGGGGTGCCCGGGCAAAGGAGCAGGGGCTGGTCACCGGGCAGCCCCCATCGCCCGGGGTCCACCGGTGCGATCTGGACCTCGTCGGGCTCCAGTCGGCAGCCGAGGTGAGGTAGTGCCACCAGGCGCTCGGAGTAGTTGGCTTGCGCGCCCTCGGCCTCCATGCCTTGGGCCGAGAGGTAGTAGTCGATCGTGGGCAGCCCGGTCGTTTCCGGGTGTCCCCAGCTCGCGACCTGCGCCGGTGCCAGGCGCAGGCTGGCGAGCTTGACGGTCATGGGGTCCATGCCGACTTCCGGATAGATCAGCACGTCCGGCTGCGCCTCGAGGATCGCCTCGACCCACTGCCTGAGGCCCTTGGGGCCCTGTACGAATCGCGCTGCGCGCGACTCCGCGAACTGCGTCTGCGCATCCCTTGCGCTCCCCAGGTGAAAGCCGTGGAGCTCGAATCGTCGCCGATCGATACCCTGAAACCAGCCCTTGACGAACGCGTCCCACACGGAGTGACGGCGGAAGTACTGGGAGACGACGCCGATGCGCGGTAGACCGGGCTTGCGCGCGCCGCGCGCGCGCAGGCCGGTGCCTTCCTGCCAGGCTGCCATGAGGCGCGCGCACAACCGGCCATAGGCGCGCAGCAGCTCGACATTGTTCTCGGCCTGGTACGCCAGCCAGAAAGGCTGCTGCACGCCCACGACGAGATGGCCGGAGGCGCTGCGCCGCGCGTCGAACCATTGATCCAGCTGTGCGAACTCGTGCGCGAGCTCGGCGCGGCTGCGCGCCAGATCCGTGTGCGCATCGCGCATCACGGGGATACGGCACAGGGCGCGCGCCCAGCGCGCAGCCGCGCATTCCGGGTCGAGCGCCAGCGCCGCGTCATAGGCTTCGCGCGCGCCCTCGGCCTCCCCCAGGTACACGAGCGCGTTTCCCAGGTTCACATGCGCCTGCACGTTGCCCGGCTCGCTGCCGATGGCCGCGCGGTAGAGGGCCGCAGCATCCTCGAATTTCTGCTCCGTGGCGCGCAGATTGCCGAGGCCGATGTGTGCTTCCGCGAGTTGCGGGTCGAGCGCCAATGCGCGTTGCAGGTGCGCGTGGGCCTGGTCCCGCTGGCCTTGTTCCGCGAGGATGTTCGCTAGACGGCAATGCGACTCGGGATGGTCGGGCCGGATCTCGAGGGCGCGCCGATAGTGTTCGGCGGCTTCACCGGACTTCTCCAGGCGCGCCAGCGCATTGCCGAGCCAGAATCGCACGTCCGCGTTGGCCGGGTTTGCCACGCACGCGCGCGCGAGCGCCGTGACGGCTTCGTCCCATCGCTGCAGCCGCAGGTGCAGCATGCCGAGGTTGCGTAGCGCGCCCTCGTAGCCCGGACGTAGGGCGAGGGCCGACTCAAGCGCGGCAACCGCAGCTCGGGCATTGCCCTGCGCTTCGAGGACGCTGGCCAGCACCACGTAGGCCTCCGGAAAGTCCGGCTTGCATGCCAGCGCGGCGCGCAGCATCGTTTCGGCATTCCCCAGGTCTCCCCGAAGGTGGTGCGCCTTGCCGAGGTTATAGCTGGCAAAGGGGTTGCCGGGTTCGGCGATGCGTGCCGCTTCGTAGGAGGCCATTGCAGCACCAGCGTCGCCCAAGGCCTCGAGTGCAATACCGAGGTTGAGGTGCGCGGCCGCGTTGCCGCGGTCAGCCGCAATCGCGGCGCGATAGTGCCGGCATGCCTCTTCGATTCGGCCCTGTTCCTCCGCCCGTCGCCCGCGGGCGATATGCCCATCGGTGCCGCGCCAAGGGGCAAGCCATTTGCTCAGCCTGGAAAACACCGTGCGGATTCTCACATGGGAGGGGCATCGGATGATCGGACGTGAATGGTCCCAAGATGACCTTTCTGGGCACCCCGGACTGCCGTTTCCCGGGGTTTTGGTGAGGTTCTTGGCACTGCCTGGGGTGGCATGGGGCTTGCTTTCTACTGGCCAGCGGCTCTGCCGCGCCTTAACCTGAGGAGAATTGGATGAAACGCATGCAGCAAGGCTTTACGCTGATCGAGTTGATGATCGTGGTCGCGATCATCGGCATCTTGGCCGCGGTGGCGCTCCCCGCGTACCAGGACTACACCATCCGGGCGAAGATGTCCGAGGTGATTCTGGCGCTGAGCGCGTGCCGCAC
>DASTTC010000103.1:0-3001 GCA_035760345.1 Burkholderiales bacterium
TCCGGGTTGCAGTTGACCATGATGGTCTCGAAGCCGTCTTCGCGCAGCGCAAGCGCCGCGTGCACGCAGCAGTAGTCGAACTCGATGCCCTGGCCGATGCGGTTCGGCCCGCCGCCCAGCACCATCACCTTCTTGCGCGCGCTGGGCTCGGCTTCGCACTCCTGCTCATAGGTGGAGTACAGGTAGGCGGTGCGGGTGGCGAACTCGGCGGCGCAGGTATCGACGCGCTTGTAGACCGGGCGGATGCCGAGCTGGTGGCGCTTGTCGCGCACCGCGCTCTCCCCGGTATTGAAAAGGTAGGCGAGGCGCCGGTCGGAAAAGCCCTTCCTCTTGAGCGTGCGCAGGGTGTCGGCGTCGATGTCGGCGAGCTTCTGGTCGTCCAGGCGCATTTCCAGTGCGACGATCTCCTGGATCTGGGCGAGGAACCACGGGTCGATATGCGTCAGCCGGTGCACCTCTTCCAGCGAGAAGCCGTTCTCGAAGGCGTCTCCCACGTACCAGATGCGCTCCGGCCCGGGCTCGCCGAGCTCGCGTTCGATGGTTTCGCGGTCGGTGGTGCACTGGTTGAGCCCGTCAACGCCGATTTCCAGGCCGCGCATCGCCTTTTGCAGCGATTCCTGGAAGGTGCGGCCGATCGCCATCACCTCCCCCACCGACTTCATCTGCGTGGTGAGGCGGTCGTTGGCCTGGGGGAATTTCTCGAACGCGAAGCGCGGCACCTTGGTGACCACGTAGTCGATGCTCGGCTCGAAGGACGCCGGCGTGGCGCCGCCGGTGATCTCGTTCCTCAGCTCGTCCAGCGTGTAGCCCACCGCGAGCTTGGCGGCCACCTTGGCGATGGGAAACCCCGTGGCCTTGGAGGCGAGCGCCGAAGAGCGCGACACGCGCGGGTTCATCTCGATCACCAGCATCCTGCCGTCGTCCGGATTGATGGCGAACTGCACGTTCGAGCCGCCGGTATCCACCCCGATCTCGCGCAGCACCGCGATCGAGGCGTTGCGCATGATCTGGTACTCCTTGTCGGTGAGCGTCTGCGCCGGCGCCACCGTGATGGAGTCGCCCGTGTGCACGCCCATCGGATCGAGGTTCTCGATCGAGCAGATGATGATGCAGTTGTCCGCGCGGTCGCGCACCACCTCCATCTCGAATTCCTTCCAGCCGATCACCGACTCCTCGATGAGCAGTTCCTGCGTGGGCGAGGCGTCCAGCCCGCGCTCGCAGATGGCGACGAACTCCTCGCGGTTGTAGGCGATGCCCCCGCCCGTGCCGCCCAGGGTGAAGGACGGGCGGATCACCGCCGGGAAACCGATGCTCGCCTGCACCTGCAGCGCCTCTTCCATCGAGTGCGCGAGCCAGGAACGCGGGCAGGCCAGCCCAATGCGGCTCATCGCCTGCTTGAATTTCTCGCGGTCCTCGGCCTTGTCGATGGCCTCGCGCGAGGCGCCGATCATCTGCACGCCGAATTTCTCCAGCACGCCCTCGCGCGCGAGGTCGAGCGCGCAATTGAGCGCCGTCTGCCCGCCCATCGTCGGCAGCAGCGCGTCGGGGCGCTCCTTCTCGATGATGCGCGCCACCGTCTGCCAGGTGACCGGCTCGATATAGGTGGCGTCCGCCATCTCCGGGTCGGTCATGATGGTGGCCGGGTTGGAGTTCACCAGCACCACGCGATAACCCTCTTCGCGCAGCGCCTTGCAGGCCTGCGCGCCCGAGTAGTCGAACTCGCAGGCCTGGCCGATGACGATCGGCCCCGCGCCGATGATCAGGATGGATTGCAGGTCAGCGCGCTTGGGCATCGCTCATCAACTTCGCGAAGCGGTCGAACAGGTAGCGGATGTCGTGCGGGCCCGGGCTCGCTTCCGGATGGCCCTGGAAGCAAAACGCCGGCCGGTCGGTGCGCGCCAGGCCTTGCAGCGAGCCGTCGAACAGCGACACGTGCGTCGCGCGCAGCGTCGCGGGCAGGCTCGCCGGATCCACGGTGAAGCCGTGGTTCTGGCTGGTGATCACCACCAACCCGGTATCCAGGTCCTTCACCGGGTGGTTCGCGCCGTGATGGCCGAATTTCATCTTCAGCGTCTTCGCGCCCGAGGCGAGGCCCATCAACTGGTGCCCGAGGCAGATGCCGAACACGGGCACGCGGGTCGCCTCGAGAATCTCGCCAATCGCCTCGATCGCGTAGTCGCAGGGCTCGGGGTCGCCCGGGCCGTTGGACAGGAATACCCCGTCGGGCTTCATGCGCAGCACGTCGCGCGCCGGCGTCTGCGCCGGAACGACCGTGACGCGAGCGCCGCGCTCGGCGAGCAGGCGCAGGATGTTCCGCTTGATGCCGTAGTCGTAGGCGACGACATGGAATGTCGCAGGGTCGAGGCGGCGATGGCCCTTGCCCAGTTCCCAGCGCCCTTCGTGCCACTCGTAGGGCTCGGGCGTGGTCACCACCTTGGCGAGGTCCATCCCGGCGAGCCCCGGAAACGCGCGCGCCGCGGCCAGCGCCCTGTCCACATCGACCGCGCCTGACATCACGCAGCCGGACTGCGCACCCTTTTCCCGCAGCAGGCGTGTCAGGCGACGCGTGTCGAGGTCGGCAATCGCCACCACACCGCGCTCGGCGAGGTACGCGGGCAGCGTTTGCGCGGCGCGCCAGTTCGACATCAGCGCCGGCACGTCGCGCACCACCAGCCCTGCGGCGAACACCTTGCGCGATTCGTCGTCTTCGACGTTGACCCCCGTATTGCCGATGTGCGGACAGGTCAGCGTGACGATCTGCCCGCTGTAGGAGGGGTCGGTGAGGATCTCCTGGTAGCCGGTCATGGCGGTGTTGAACACCACCTCGCCAGCGGCCACGCCGGGCGCGCCCACGCCGCGGCCCCGAAACACCGTCCCGTCGGCGAGGACGAGGACGGCGGATTCGAGCGCAGGCAAAGCGGAACTCCCGGATTTAGATGTGAAAAAGCGGAAGAGGCGCACGCCCCTCCCGCTCGTCAGAGCGCCGAATTATACCGCGCCG
>DASTTC010000104.1:0-3222 GCA_035760345.1 Burkholderiales bacterium
CACCCTGTTCGGTGGCATGTTCTCGATTGCCTACACCGACCTGTTCCAGACCACCATCATCATCATCGGCCTGCTGTACCTCGCGGTCCTGCTGGGGGGCATGGCGGGCGGTCCGGGCGCGGTCCTGGCGCACGCGGCGCAAGCCGACAAGTTCCAGTTCTGGCCCAAGCCCGAGCTGCGCGAGATGCTCGCCTTCGTCGCGGCGTTCCTCACCGCGGCGCTCGGTTCGATTCCGCAGCAGGACGTGTTCCAGCGCGTCACCGCCGCCAAGGACGCGGACACCGCGGTGCGCGGCACGCTGCTCGGCGGCCTGGTCTACTTCTGCATGGCCTTCGTCCCGATCTACCTCGCGTACTCGGCGCTGCTCATCGACCCGAAGATGGTCGAGCCGCTGCTGGCCGGCGACCAGAACGAGAACCAGCTGATCCTGCCCAACCTGATCCTCGGCCATACGCCGGTGTTTGCGCAGGTGGTGTTCTTCGGCGCGTTGCTCTCGGCGATCATGTCATCGGCCTCGGGCGCGCTGCTCGCGCCGACGTCGCTGTTCACCGAGAACGTGCTGCGGCCGTTCCTGCCGCATATGAGCGACCGGCAGTTCCTGCTCACGCTGCGCCTGGTGCTGGTGATCTTCGCGCTGGCGGTGCTGGTGTTCGCGCTCGAGTCCGATGCGAGCATTTACCAGATGGTGCAGAACGCCTATAAGGTGACGCTGGTGTCCGCCTTTGCACCGCTGGTGATGGGGCTGTTCTGGAAGCGCGCCACGACCGCCGGGGCGTTGCTCTCGGTGGTGCTCGGCCTGGTCACCTGGCTGCTGTTGGAGGCGGTGGCGCCGCAAGCCCTGGTGCCGCCGCAACTCGTCGGCCTGGCGGCCTCGTTCCTCGGCATGGTGGCGGGGAGCCTCGCGACGCGAGCGTCGCACGCGCACCCGCACCACGGCTAAAGCGTGCGCGGCTCGCCGCTCGCCCGCCTCGCCCTCTTCGTCTACCTGCTGCTGGTCGTCTACGCCTCGCTCTACCCGTTCTCGGGCTGGCGCGACCATGGCCTGTCGCCGGTGGAGTTCCTGACCCAGCCCTGGCCGCGCTACGTAGTGGCGTTCGATGTGGTGGCGGATGTCGTGGCCTATGCGGTGTTCGGTATGCTTGCGGTGCTCGCAGGGCACCCGCGACTGCGCGGGGGCAGGGCGTTACTTGCAGCCACCGCGGCAGGCGCGGCGTTGTCGGTTGCGATGGAAGCGTTGCAAACCTATCTGCCCGCGCGCGTTCCCTCCAACCTGGACGTGCTGTGCAACACCGCGGGCGCGTTGCTGGGCGCCCTCATCGGGCTCGCGCTGGCGCCGCTGTCACCGGGCTTTCGCGGCTGGCGCGCACGGCTGTTCCTGCCGGGAACGCTGTCCGATGTCGGGCTGGCGCTGCTCGGGCTTTGGCTGTTCATGCAGCTCAACCCGGCGATGCTGCTGTTCGGCGGCGGGGACCTGCGGCACCTGTTCGCCGGCACGGCGGGTCCGGCGCGAGCCCCCGAGTTCTTCATCGCCATCGAGGCCGTGACCGCGGCAGCCAATCTCGCGGCACTGGCACTACTCGCCTCCGCCGTGGTCGCGCAGCACGCGCCGGTGCGCAGCCTCATTGTCCTGCTCGTCGCCGCAGCCCTTGCCGTAAAGACGCTCGCCTTCACCATCATCCTGCGCGCCCAGGACAGCTTCGCCTGGCTCACGCCGGGCGCCTTGCGCGGGCTCGCGATGGGCCTCGCGGTAGCGCTGCTCGCGGTGGCCCTGCCGCGCGTGGCGCGCATGGCGCTGGCGGCCGTGCTGCTGATGGCGGCCGCCGTGCTCGTCAATCTCGCGCCGCCCAACCCGTACCTCACCGAGATCTTCAAGCTGTGGCAGCAGGGGCACTTCCTGAACTTCAACGGCCTGACGCGGCTGGTGGCGACCCTGTGGCCGTTCGCGGCGATCGGCTACCTGATCGTGCTCGCAGCGCGGCGCCGTGACGACGGGCTGCTGTAGAATCCGCGGCCCATGTCCTACTACGAGCGCCACGTCTTCTTCTGCTGCAACCAGCGCGATGCTTCCGACCCGCGCGGCTGCTGCAACGGCAAGGGGGCCACCGCGCTGCGCGACTACGCCAAGCAACGCGTCAAGGCGCTGGGACTGGCGGGGGCGGGCAAGGTGCGCATCAACCAGGCGGGGTGCCTCGATCGTTGCGAGGAGGGTCCCTGCGTCGTGGTGTACCCCGATGCGGTCTGGTACACCTACATCGATCGCGCCGACATCGACGAGATCGTCGAGGAGCATCTGCAGCACGGCCGCGTCGTCGAGCGCCTGAGGATCTGATGCGCGCGGCGACGCGCCGCGAAACCCTGCGCGGTCCCGCCGGCGGCATCGAGTGCGCGGTGGATGAGCCGTCCGGCGCGCCGCGCGGCATCGCGCTCATCGCGCACCCACACCCGCTGTTCGGCGGGACGCTCGACAACAAGGTGGTGCAGACGCTGGCGCGCGCGTTCGTCGAGCTCGGCTACGCGACCTGGCGCCCGAACTTCCGCGGCGTCGGGGCAAGCGAGGGCGCCCACGACGAGGGGCGCGGCGAGGCCGACGATCTGGCGGCAGTGCTGGCGCATCTCGGCGCCGACCGGCCGGTGCTGGCGGGGTTCTCTTTCGGCGCGGCCGTGCAGGCGACGCTCGCGGCGCGCGTCGCGGCCGAGCGCCTGGTGCTGGTCGGCGTCGCGGTGAGCCGGCTCGACGTGCCGGCGGTGCCGCCGGGCACGCTCGTCATCCACGGCGAGCTCGACGAGACCGTGCCGCTCGCGGCGGTATTGGACTGGGCGCGCCCGCAGGAGCTGCCGGTGCTGGTGGTGCCGGGCGCGGACCATTTCTTCCATCGCAAGCTCGCCGCGCTCAAGATCGCGGTGACCGCCAACTGGAAATGAGGCCGGCATGCTCTGGGTGAAGTGGCTGCACATCGTGTTCATGGTGACCTGGTTCGCGGGGCTGTTCTATCTGCCGCGGCTGTTCGTCTACCACGCGCTCTCCCAGGACACGCTGTCCAGGGAGCGCTTCAAGGTGATGGAGCGCAAACTGTTCTGGGGGATCATGACCCCCGGCGCAGTGCTGACGCTGTTCTTCGGCCTGTGGCTGTGGCTGGGGTGGGGGTTCTCCGGCGGGTGGCTGCACGCGAAGCTCGCACTCGCGCTGGTGCTCGTCGGCTATCACGCCTGGTGCGGCAAGCT
>DASTTC010000105.1:0-3234 GCA_035760345.1 Burkholderiales bacterium
GTCCTCGCCGGCCTGAACCTCGACGGCCACAGCGCGGTGGTGGCGCTCACGCACGATCCGAAAATCGACGACCTGGCGTTGATGGAGGCGCTGAAGTCCGCCGCCTTCTACGTCGGCGCCATCGGCTCGAAGAAGAACAACGACGCGCGCAGGAAGCGCCTGGTCGAGTTCGACTTGTCGGCAGGCGAGATCGCGCGCCTGCGGGGTCCGGTCGGGTTGTACATCGGCTCCAAGACCCCGCCCGAGATTGCGGTGGCGATCATGGCCGAAATGACGGCCGTGCGGCACGGCGTGGTTGAGCCGAGCTGGGCGGCGAAGAAAGACGCGCGCTTCGACGCCTCCGCCTGCGAGGTGAAGACTTGAGGTTCGTCGGCCTGCTGCTTGCGGCAGGCTCGGCTTCCCGCTTCGGCGCCGACAAGCTGCAGCACCCGTTACCGCATGGCGTGGCGATCGCCGTGCAGGCGGCACGTCACTTGAAAGCAGAGGTGCCACGCGTCGTCGCGGCGGTGCGCCCGGGGGCGCAGGAAACCGCGCGTGCGCTCGCCGCCGAGGGCTGCGAAGTCGTGGTGTGCGAGCGCGCCGCGGAGGGCATGGGCGCGAGCCTCGCGTGCGCGGCGCAGGCGGCGGGCGACGCCGACGGTTACCTGGTGGCGCTCGCCGACATGCCGTTCGTGCGCCCCAGCACCATCGCCGCGGTGCGCGATGCGCTGGCAGGCGGTGCGGTGATCGCGGCGCCTTACTTTCGCGCGCGGCGCGGCCATCCGGTGGGTTTCGCCGGCCGCCTGCGATCGGCGCTGGCGGCGCTCGCCGGCGACGCGGGCGCCAAAAGCGTGCTCGATGCGCATGCCGCGCAGCTGGTGAAAGTGCCGGTGGGCGATCCCGGCGCATTGCGTGACATCGACAGGCCGAGCGACTTGGCTCCGCCGCTCGCGGTGTAAACTCGCCGCACATCGGCCAGGGGATACCAAGCGTGGAAACCGCCCAGCGCGCGGTGCTGTTCGTGGATGTCACGGACAGTACCCAAATCTACGAAACGCTCGGCGACACGCAGGCGCTGGCGCTGATCGAGCAGCTGTTCGGACAACTGGATAAGACGGCGGCCGGTCACGGCGGCACCGTGGTGAAGAAGCTGGGCGACGGCATGGTCTGCGCGTTTCCCACGCCGGACACGGCGCTGCAGGCGGCCTGCGAAATGCAGCTCGCCGCGCTCGGCATGCCGGCGGCGCGCGGCGCGGACCGGCTCGCCATCAAGATCGGCTTCACCTTCGGGCCGGTCGTGCTCTCGGGCGGCGACGTGTTCGGCGACACGGTCAACGTGTGCTCGCGGCTGGTGGCGCTGGCCAACCCGGAGCAGGTGCTCACCACGCAGCAGACCGTCGACGCGATGGCGCCGGACCTGCGCGCTCGCTGCCGGCAGATGTTCCCGATCCGGGTGCGCGGCCGGCACGAGGAGATCATCGCCTGCAACGTGCAGTACCGCTCCGACCCCGACGCCACCGAGATCAACCTGACGCGCGCGTCGCTGACGCGCGGGCGCGACACCGTGCTCAAGCTCGCCTACCAGGGCGACACGCATGTGGTGCGCTCCGCGGGCGCCGGCTTGCGCATCGGGCGCGACAAGGAAAATGACGTGGTGGTGGAAAGCCACTTCGCCTCCCGCGTGCACGCGCGCGTGTTCTCCCGTGAGGGCCATTACGTGGTGCAGGACCTCTCCTCGAACGGCACCTACCTCCTCGTCGACGGCAGCAGCGCCGAGATCCTCCTGCGGCGCGAGGAGGCGGTGCTGGGCGAGCGCGGGTGGATCGGCCTCGGTAACAGCGCCGCGCGGCACGGCGACCATGCGCTGCGCTTTCGCGTGGAGGCGGAAGGCGACTAGCCTGTAGAATCGGCCGCTTCGCCCCACGGCCCGTTCCATGTCCGCATCCGACCTGCTCGCCCGCACCGATCCCGAGCTCTGGGACGCCATCAGCCTGGAGAACCGCCGCCAGGAGGACCACGTCGAGCTGATCGCCTCCGAGAATTACGTCAGCCCCGCGGTACTGGCGGCGCAGGGCTCGCAGCTCACCAACAAGTACGCCGAAGGCTACCCCGGCCGGCGCTACTACGGCGGCTGCGAATACGTCGACATCGCCGAGACGCTCGCCATCGAGCGCGTGAAGAAGCTGTTCGGCGCGGACTGGGCGAATGTGCAGCCGCACTCGGGCTCGCAGGCCAACCAGGCGGTGTACTTCGCGACGTTGCAGCCCGGGGACACCGTGCTCGGCATGTCGCTCGCGCATGGCGGGCACCTCACGCACGGCTCGCCGGTCAACCTCTCGGGCAAGCTGTACAAATTCTTCTCCTACGGCCTGGATGCCAGGGAAGAGATCGACTACGACGAGGCCGAGCGCCTGGCGATGCAGCACCGCCCAAAGCTCATCGTCAGCGGGGCGTCCGCCTATTCCCTCGCCATCGACTGGCAGCGCTTTCGCCGCATCGCCGACCGGTGCGGCGCTCTGCTGATGGCCGACATGGCGCATTACGCCGGCATGATCGCCGTGGGGCTGTATCCGTCGCCGGTCGGCGTCGCGCACTACGTCACCAGCACCACGCACAAGACCTTGCGCGGCCCGCGCGGCGGCTTCGTCATCGGTAACGGCGACCTGGGCAAAGCGATCAACTCGATCGTGTTTCCCGGCCTGCAGGGCGGGCCGCTGATGCACGTCATCGCCGCCAAGGCGGTGGCCTTCGGCGAGGCGCTGCGGCCCGAGTTCAAGGCCTACCAGCAGCAGGTGCTGGACAACGCCAAGGTCATGGCGCGCGTGCTGATGGCGCGCGGCGTGCGCATCGTCTCGGGGCGCACGGAGTCGCACATGATGCTGCTCGACCTGCGCTCGAAGAACATTACCGGGAAAGACGCGGAAGGCGCGCTCGGCCGCGCCCACATCACGGTGAACAAGAACGCCATTCCCGACGATCCGGAAAAGCCCATGGTCACTTCGGGCGTGCGCATCGGTACGCCGGCCATGACCACGCGCGGTTTTCGCCTGGCGGAGGCCGAGAAGCTCGCCGGCCTCATGGCCGACGTGCTGGACAAGCCCGCGGACGAGGCCAATCTCGCGCGGGTGGCGGGCGAGGTGAAGGCGCTGTGCGCCGCCTTCCCGGTCTACGCCTAGGGCGCCATGCGCTGCCCGTTCTGCGGCCACGAGGACACCCAGGTGGTGGACTCGCGCTCCAGCCCCGAGGCGAGCGCCA
>DASTTC010000106.1:0-6799 GCA_035760345.1 Burkholderiales bacterium
TTCTAGCGCGGGCTCCCGGTTAAGATGCGGGGACAGACCCCGTGGGGGAAACATGAACACCGCCTTCTGGTCCGCCACCCGTCTCGCCCAGGCCTTGCGCGCGAAGAAGATCGGCGCGCTGGAGCTGTTCGACCTGTACGCCGCGCGCGTCCGGGAGCACAACCGCGTGCTGAACGCGATCTGCGTCATGGACCTCGAGGCCGGGCGCAAGGCCGCGCGCGCGGCCGACCGCGCGAAAGGCAGGAAAGGTCCGCTGCACGGCGTGCCGATGACGGTAAAGGAATCTTTCAACGTCGCCGGCTGGCCGACGACCTGGGGGCTCGAAGAGCACAAGCGCAACATCGCGCAGCAGGACGCGCTGGCGGTCGCGCGCCTGAAGGCGGCCGGCGCCATCGTGTTCGGCAAGACCAACGTCCCGGTGCTGCTCGCCGACTGGCAGAGCTTCAACCCGATCTACGGCACGACCAACAATCCCTGGGACCTGCTGCGCACCCCCGGGGGCTCCTCCGGCGGCTCGGCGGCGGCGCTCGCTGCCGGGCTCACCGGGCTGGAGCTGGGCAGCGACATCGGCGCCTCGATCCGCAATCCCGCGCACTACTGCGGCGTGTACGGCCACAAGCCGACCTGGTCCCTGTGCTCGCCGCGCGGGCACACGCTTCCCGGCGCCGCGCACCCGGGCGACATCGCGGCGATCGGGCCGCTCGCGCGCAGCGCCAGCGATCTCAAGCTCGCGCTGGACGCGATCGCCGGGCCGGACGAGATCGAGGGCGCCGGCTGGCAGCCCGCGCTACAAAAGCCGAAGCTCGCTTCGTTGCGCAAGCTGCGCGTCGCGGTGATGTCCTCGCATTCCACGGCCGAGGTCGATGCCTCGGTGTCGGGGGCGATCGAGCGGCTGGCGGGCGCGCTCGCGCGCAAGGGCGCCAAGGTCTCCGACACGGCGCGGCCGGATTTCAATCCGGACGAGGCGCACAAGGTGTACGTCGCGCTGCTGCGCTCGGCGACCGCGGCGCGCCAGCTGCCGCACCACCTCGCGCTGTGGGAGCGTCTGGCAAAGGAGCGCCCCGCCACCGACATGAGCTACGAAGCGCAGGCCGCGCGCGCCAACGTCATGCGCCACAAGGAGTGGCTCGGCTGGTCCAACCGCCGCCACCAGATGCGCCTCGCGTGGGCCGAGTTCTTCAGGCACTGGGACGTCCTTCTGTGCCCGCCCGCGGCCACGCCGGCATTTCCGCAGAACCAGAAGGGTGAGCGCTGGGAGCGCATGATCGACGTGAACGGCAAGCCGCAGCCCTCCACCACGCAGATGTTCTGGGCGGGCTACTCGGGCATGTGCCTGCTGCCCTCGACCATCGCGCCGATCGAGCTCGCCGGCGGGCAACTGCCCGTGGGCGTGCAGATCGTCGGGCCGCAGTACGGCGACTACCGCACCATCGAGGTGGCGCGGCTCATCGAGCGCGAATACTTCGGTTTCACCCCGCCGCCGGGTTTCGACTGAGCCCTGCTCAATCGCGCACGACACGCATCGGCACCGCCGTGAGCCGCGCGAAGAGTCCTAGCGAGGTGAGCAGAAGCGCCGCGGCGACGATGATCGCCGCCGGGTAGTACAGGTACCCGGCCAGGTCCTTCTGGCTGTACTTGATCACCATGATCAGCGACTCCAGCACCAGCGCTACGATCACCACGCTGCCGAAGCGCGCCACGCCGCGGCGGATGCGCGACATCACGTTCTGCGGCTTGCCCTCTTGCTCGTACTCCTGGTGCACGATCTGCGCGAGCTCGTACACAGCGAGCGCGACCACGCCCGTATGCAGGCCCTGCACCAGCCCATCGACGAAATTCCCGCCGTTGAAGATCGGGGCGACGAAATCGACGAGTGCCATGACCGCAAAGGAGACCGACATCGCGAGGAACAGCATCGCGAACGCCGGAATGAAGATTCGCGGCAGGACGACGATCAGGCGATTGAGGGCGATCATCGAGCCGTTCGTGAAGGGCTCGCTGCGCGGGGCTTCCAGTTCTTCTTCCAGCTTCATCGGGGATTCCCTTTCGAAGAGTGCGTGAGTCAGGCCCGATGCTAGCCGCGGCAGCGGCGCGATGTAATGTCCCAGATCGGCGACGCGCGTGGCTGCGTGTCGCGGCGCCGCGACGTCGTACGTACTACAGGGATGTGTAGTGCTCGGCCATGCGCCGGCGCAGCGCCGCATCCGGCATCGCGCCTTTCCCCGCGCCCGCGTTGTCGCGCATGTGCGCGGGCTTGGAAGTCGCGGGAATGGCGCAGGTCACCGCCGGGTGCGACACGATCCACTTGAGGAAGTACTGCGCCCAGCTCGCGATACCGAGCTCCGCCGCCCAGGCGGGCAGCGGCTTGCCGCGGGTGCGCCGGAACATGCCGCCCGTGGCGAACGGCCGGTTGATCATCACCGCGACCCCGAATTCCTGCGCGAGCGGCAGCAGCCGGTCTTGCGCCTCGCGCTCTTCGAGCGAGTAGTTGATCTGCACGAAGTCGTAGCGCTGCGTCTTCAGCCAGCGTTCCACCTCGTGGTGCGACGAAGCGTTGTAGTGCGTGATGCCGACATAGCGCACGCGCTTCTGGTTTTTCCATTCGAGCAGCGTCGCGGTATGCGCCTCGACGTCCACCAGGTTGTGCACCTGCATCAGGTCCATGCGCCCGCCACGCATGCGCTCGATGGAGCGCTGCATCTGCCGGATGCCCTCCTCCCGGCCGCTGGTCCACACCTTGGTGGCGAGGAACAGCGGCTTGCAGATCTCCAGCTCGGCGCACAGGTCGCCCACCACGGCCTCGCTCGAGCCGTACATGGGCGAGGAGTCCACCACGCGGCCGCCGCCCTCGTAGAGGGCCTGCAGCACTTCCTTCAGCGGCGCGCGCGCCGCCCCGTTGCCGCCGACGTCGAAGGTCTGCCAGGTCCCCAGGCCGATCACGGGCAGGGTTTCGCCGCTGGAAGGGATGCTGCGTGTGTGCATAATCTCCGCTGCGCGCGCCGGCGGCGCGACCGCCAGGCCGGCGAGGGCGCCGAGCAAGGCTCGTCGTCGCGCGTCCATGCGCTATAGTAGCCCACGCATTTCACGCCAAGGAGAAGCGGGCGATGAGCATCGGAGGCTGGATCTTTATCGGGGTGCTGGTGGCGCTCGTCGCCTGGGTGGTCTCGATCTACAACGGGCTGGTGACGCTGCGCAACCGCTTCAAGAACGCGTTCGCGCAGATCGACGTGCAGTTGAAGCGGCGCTACGACCTGATCCCGAACCTGGTGGAAGCCGCGAAGGGCTACCTCACGCACGAGCGCCAGACGCTGGAAGCGGTGATCGCGGCGCGCGGCGCCGCGGTGAATGCCGCGCAGCGCGCGGCCGCCGCGCCGGGCGACCCGGCAGCGATGACGGGGCTGTCGCAGGCCGAAGGCGTCCTGGGCGGCGCGCTGGGACGGTTGCTCGCGGTGTTCGAAGCCTATCCGGACCTGAAGGCCAACCAGAACGTCCTGCAGGTGCAGGAAGAGCTCACCAGCACCGAGAACAAGGTGGCCTTCGCGCGCCAGGGCTACAACGACGCGGTGATGAGCTACAACACCAAGCGCGAATCCTTCCCGGACAACGTCGTGGCGGGGCTGTTCTCCTTCACCGAAGCGATGCTGCTCGAGGCCACGGAGTCGAAGGAGGAACGCAAGGCCCCGCAAGTGAAGTTCTAGCGACCCCTTGAATTTTTTCGAGCACCAGGAGGCGGCGCGCAGGAACACGCGCGTGCTGGTGCTGCTGTATGCGCTGGCGGTGGCCGCGGTGGTGGCCGCGGTGACTGCGGTGGCCGCGTTCGCCTGGCTCTACACGCGCGGCGTGCAGGAGGCGCAGACGGTGCCGCCCGAACTCCTGTGGGGCGCGGCGCTCGGCACGCTCGGCGTGATCCTGCTGGTCAGCCTGGCGCAGACCCTGCGCCTGGGCGCGGGCGGCGAGAAGGTGGCCGAGATGGCCGGCGCGAGGCCCGTGCCCCCGGAGACGCGCGATCCGCTGGAGCGGCGCTTGCTCAACGTGGTCGAGGAAATGGCGATCGCCGCGGGCACGCGCGTGCCGAAGGCCTACGTGCTGCCCGGTGAGAGCGCGATCAACGCCTTCGCCGCCGGCACCGACGTCTCCAACGCGGTCGTGGCGGTGACGCGCGGCACGCTCGAGAGCCTCACGCGCGACGAGCTGCAGGGCGTAATCGGCCACGAGTTCAGCCACATCCTGCACGGCGACATGCGCCTCAACCTGCGGCTGATGGGCGTGCTCGCGGGGATCGTGTTCATCGGCGCGATCGGCCAATTCGTCATGCGCGGCGCCGGGCGCTCGGGCGGGCGGCGCGAGGGCGCGGCCGCCGTGCTCGCCGCGGGCCTGGCGCTGTTCGTCATTGGCTACACCGGATTGTTCTTCGCGCGCCTGATCAAGTCCGCGGTGGCGCGCCAGCGCGAGTTCCTCGCCGACGCCTCCAGCGTCCAGTACACCAGGAATCCGGAGGGCATCGCCGGGGCGCTCGACCAGATCCGCGCCAGCGGCCGCGGCACGCGCATCGGCAACCGCTACGCCGAGGACATGAGCCACATGTACTTCGGCGAAAGCGTGCGCCAGCGCCTGCAGGGCCTGTTCGCCACCCATCCGCCGATCGAGGAGCGGATCCGCCGCGTGCATCCGAGCTTCGAGGCGCCTCAGTATCGGTCGCGGCGGGGTGCGGTGCTCGCCGCGAGCGAGGACGATACCCGTCGCCGCAAGGCCGCCGAGGGGCTGCTCGCGACAGCGGTGATCGCGGCGCAGGCGGGCGCGGACCTCGTCGGCAAGCTCGATGCCGACAAGGTGGCCCACGCGCAGCGGCTGATCGACGGGCTGCCTGCTTCCGTGCGCGAGGCGCTCGAGCGGCCCGAGGGGGCGCGCGCGGCGGTGCTCGGTCTGCTCGACCCGGCGAGCGCGACCGCCCGGCAGCCGCGCGCGGAACACCTGCCGCTCGTCGACCTGGCGCTTCCCGCGCTCAAGCTTCTCGACCCCGCAGGCCGCGCAGAGTTCGTCGGCCAGTTCGAGGCGGCGGCGCGCGCCGATGCGCGCGTATCGCTACGCGAGTACGTGCTGCTCACGCTCCTTCGCGACCAGCTCCTGCCGCGTGCGCCGGCCGCCACGGACGCTCATCTGAGCAGCCTGCGCGCGCAATCCGCGCTCTTTTTGTCCCTCATCGCGCGCGCGGGCCGCGCCGAGCCCGCGCCGGCGTTCCGCGCCGGCGCAGGGCGCATCGGCCTCGCCGAGGGCGAGCTCGCCGGGCTCGAGGCGCTCACGCCGGAGGCGCTCGACGCGGCGCTCGAGGCGCTGCGCACGCTCGCGCCGCTCGAGAAGGCGCGCCTGGTGAACGCCATGTTCGCCGCGGCGGGCGTGGACGGCGCGATCCAGGTGGCGGAGGCCGAGCTCCTGCGGCTCGCGGGCGCCGTGCTCGACTGTCCGCTGCCGGCGCGCCTCGGCTGATGGATTTCTTCGCTCGGCAGGATCAGGCGCGGCGCACCTCGCGCTGGCTGGTGCTCTGGTACCTGCTGGCAGTGCTGTTCGTCGTCGTCAGCTTCAACGTCGCTGCCGTGCTCGTCTATGCACTGTTCGCCATCTACGGCGCGCTGCCGCTCGCCGGCGGTGAGCCGCTCGTGTGGAACGGGCTTTTCCGGACCTACGGGCACGCGCTGCTCCATGTGCCGGCCGCCGCGCATTTCGCGGTATCCGGCAGCGTGACCGCCATCGTGCTCGCAGTGACGGCGCACCGCATGTGGCAGATGAGCGAGGGCGGTCCGGCGGTGGCGTCGATTCTGGGCGCCCATTATCTCGATCGCAGCCGCGTAACCCCCGCCGAGGCGAAGCTCCTCAATGTGGTGGAAGAAATGGCGATCGCCTCGGGCATCTCGGTGCCGCCGGTGTACCTGCTGCGCGGCGAAGAGGCGATCAACGCGCTGGTCGCTGGCCACTCGCCGAACGAGGCGGTGATCGTGGCGACGCAGGGCGCCGTGCACAAGCTCTCGCGAGACGAGCTGCAGGCAGTGATGGGGCACGAATTCAGCCACATCCTGAACGGCGACATGGCGCTCAACGTGCGCCTGGTGAGCCTGCTCGCGGGCATCGCCTGCTTCGGCGAATGGGGCGAAGCCATGGTGCAGGCGGGCGCCGCCACAGCGGCGAAGAAGAGCCGCGAGGAGCGCGGCGGCGAAGTGCTGCTCGCCATGTTCGGCGCGGCGATCGCCTTCATCGGCTTTCCGGGCCTGTTCGCCGCGGAAGCCGTCAAGGCGGCGATCTCGCGCCAGCGCGAGCTGCTGGCGGACGCATCCAGCGTGCAGTTCACGCGCAATCCCGACGGCATCGCCGGGGCGCTGGATTCCATCCGCTACCTCAAGGCCGGCACCACGCTGCGCACGGCTTACGCGGTGGAGCTCTCGCACATGTTCTTCGCGCCGGCGATCGTGCGCTGGTGGAGCTGGCCCTCGCATCCGCCGATCGAGGAGCGCATCCGGCGCGCGCACCTGCGCTTCCTGCAGGAGGATTACCGGCGCACGCGCCACGCGGCGACCTACCGCGACGGCCGCGTCGCGGTGCTCGACGGCGCGGGCAACGTGGTCAAGGTGATGGGCGGCCTTGGCGCGCTCGCGGCGGTGGTGCAGGCCCCGCGCCCCGAGCACGTGGACCACGCGCGCCGCCTGCTCGAACGCCTGCCCCAGGCCCTGAAGGCACGCCTGGCGGGCCCCGAAGGTGCGGCGCAGGCGATCCTCGAGCTGCTCGGCCGGCACGGCGAGCTCGCCGGCCT
>DASTTC010000107.1:0-6463 GCA_035760345.1 Burkholderiales bacterium
CGTGCTGGAGCGCGCCACGGCGCTGTCGAGCGGCCGGGAGATCGGGACCGAGGACCTGATGCTGAAGCCGGCGATCGCAGAGGAACCGGGTGCCCGCGCCGCGGACGGCGCGCTCGGCGCGCCGCTGCCGGAGTATCTCGACCGCATGGAACGCGAGGCCATCCTGGATGCGCTGGCACGCACGCAGTTCAATCGCACGGCCGCCGCCAAACTGCTCGGCATCACCTTCCGTACCCTGCGTTACCGCATGCAGCGCCTGGGCATCCGCGATGAGACTCGGCCCTGACGGGCGCTTGCGGGGCGCGCGCTTTGTGGCATCGCCGAACTGCGACGCGCGTCCGCAGGGCGAGCGCGTATCGCTGCTGGTGCTGCATTCGATCAGCCTGCCGCCCGGCACCTACGGCGGCGACGCGGTGGAGCGCTTGTTCACCAATCGGCTCGATGCGGGGGACCATCCCGCCTTGCGTGAACTAGTGCACCTGCGCGTCTCGGCGCATTTCTTCGTGCGGCGCGACGGTGCACTGCAGCAGTTCGTGCCGCTGCATCGGCGTGCGTGGCATGCCGGCGCGTCGCGCTGGCGCGGCCGAGAGCGGTGCAACGACTACTCGGTGGGCATCGAGTTGGAAGGTCGCGAAGACGGTGCGTTCACCGATGCACAGTACGGGTGCCTGACGCGGTTGACGGGCGTGTTGCGAGCGCGGCTGCCGCTGCGCGCCTGCGCTGCGCACAGCGACATCGCGCCGTCGCGCAAGCGCGATCCCGGCACGCGCTTTCGCTGGCTGCGCCTGATGGCGGCGCTGGCGCGCTGCTAGATCTAGTAGTACCGGGCCTTCCTTTTCCCACTCCTTGTGGTTTCGTTGCACTGCGCAAAAGCGCGCCGGCGCCCGCGCGCGTCGTTTCGCGCTTGCAAAAAATAAGCGCCGTGGTACATTGCGGCCACTAGAACTAGTTAGCAATCAGGGATTCAGCCCTATATATTGTGGTTTTGCTGCAGGTGGTCACGGAACTGCAACCACGCCACGGGCCGCAACGCAAGGGAGGCCGCCAGATGCAGATCGCGCACGAGAGTCCCGCCACCAGCCCCGCGTCCGGCGCGAGCGTTGCGGACTCCAGTAGCGCGATTCGCAGCGTGTCCGCCGACCACAAGGTGATCCGGCGCAACGGCGCCGTGGTGGGCTTCGAGCCGGCCAAGATCACGGTGGCCATGACCAAGGCCTTCCTCGCCGTCAACGGCAGCCAGGGCGCGGCGTCGGCGCGCATCCGGGAGATGGTGGCGGGGCTCACCCACCAGGTGGTGGGGGCGCTGCAAAGGCGCCAGCCGCAGGGCGGCACGTTGCACATCGAGGACATCCAGGACCAGGTCGAGTTGGCGCTGATGCGCTCGGGCGAGCACGATGTCGCGCGCGCCTACGTGCTCTACCGCGAGCAGCGCGCCCGCGCGCGCGCCACGGAGAAGTCGGTGCGCGAGCGCCAGGGCGCCGAGGCGGTGCTGCATGTGGTGGACGGCGGCGCGCGCCGGCCGCTCGACCTGCAGGGGCTCAAGCGCCTGCTGGAGTCTGCCTGCGTCGGGCTGGAGGGGGCGGCGCAGCCGGACCCGATCCTGGAGGCCACGTTGCGCGACCTGTACGACGGCGTGCCGATGGAGGAAGTGCGCAAGTCGGCGATCCTCGCCTCGCGCGCGCTGATCGAGAAGGATCCGGCCTACAGCTACGTCACGGCGCGCCTGCTGCTGAACACCATCCGGCTCGAAGTGCTGGGCGAAGAGGTGAGCCAGGCGGCCATGGCGACGCGCTACGCGCAGTACTTTCCGGAGTTCATCCAGCGCGGCATCGACGCCGAACTGCTGGATCCCGAGCTCGCCCAGTTCGACCTGGCGCGCATCGGCCGCGCCTTGAGCGCGGAGCGCGACCTGAAGTTCGGCTATCTGGGACTGCAGACGCTCTACGACCGCTATTTCCAGCACGTGCGCGGCCGCAGGATCGAGCTGCCCCAGGTGTTCTTCATGCGCGTGGCGATGGGTCTGGCGTTGGGCGAGCAGGACCGCGAGGCGCGCGCCATCGAGTTCTACAACGTGCTGTCCACGTTCGACTTCATGAGCTCGACGCCGACGCTGTTCAACTCGGGCACGCAACGCTCGCAGCTCTCGTCGTGCTACCTGACGACGGTGGCGGATGACCTGACCGGCATCTACGACGCCATCAAGGAAAACGCGCTGCTCGCCAAGTACGCGGGCGGCCTGGGCAACGACTGGACCCCGGTGCGCGCGCTCGGCTCGCACATCAAGGGCACCAACGGCAAGTCGCAGGGCGTGGTGCCGTTCCTGAAAGTGGTGAACGACACGGCGGTGGCCGTGAACCAGGGCGGCAAGCGGAAGGGGGCGGTGTGCTCGTACCTCGAAACCTGGCACCTGGACATCGAGGAGTTCCTCGAGCTGCGCAAGAACACGGGCGACGACCGCAGGCGCACCCACGACATGAACACGGCCAACTGGATCCCGGACCTGTTCATGAAGCGCGTGATGGAAAACGCCGAGTGGACGCTGTTCAGCCCGTCCGACGCGCCCGAGCTGCATGACCGGGTCGGCAAGGCGTTCGAGGAAGCCTATCTGCGCTACGAAGACAAGGCGGCGCGCGGCGAGCTGACGCTGCACAAGCGACTGCCCGCGACGCAGCTGTGGCGCAAGATGCTGTCGATGCTGTTCGAGACCGGGCATCCGTGGATCACGTTCAAGGATCCCTGCAACTTGCGCAGCCCGCAGCAGCACGTGGGCGTGGTGCACAGCTCCAACCTGTGCACCGAGATCACGCTCAATACGTCGGCGGACGAGATCGCCGTGTGCAACCTGGGTTCGGTGAACCTGGTCGCGCACATGACCGACGGCGGCCTGGACTTCGACAAGCTCAAGCGCACGGTGCGCACCGCCATGCGCATGCTGGACAACGTCATCGACATCAACTACTACGCGGTCGACAAGGCGAAGAACTCCAACTTGCGCCACCGGCCGGTGGGCCTGGGCATCATGGGCTTTCAGGACTGCCTGCATCTGCTGCGGCTGCCCTATGCTTCGCCCGAGGCGGTGCAGTTCGCGGACCGCTCGATGGAGATGGTGTCCTACTGCGCGTACTGGGCATCCACCGAACTGGCCGAGGAACGCGGTCGCTATCCGTCGTTCAAGGGCTCCCTCTGGGAGCGCGGCATCCTGCCGCAGGACACGCTCGACCTGCTGGCTGCCGAGCGCGGCGGCTACGTGGAACTGGACCGTAGCTCGGGCCTCGACTGGGAGCCCTTGCGCGCGCGCATTCTCGCGCATGGCATGCGCAATTCGAACTGCATCGCGATCGCGCCCACCGCGACCATCGCCAACATCGTGGGCGTCGCGGCGTCGATCGAGCCGACCTACCAGAACCTGTACGTGAAGTCGAACCTGTCCGGCGAGTTCACCGTGGTGAACGAGTACCTGGTCACCGACCTCAAGCGCGCCGGGCTGTGGGACGAGGTGATGATCGCCGACCTGAAGTACTTCGACGGCAATCTGGCGCGGCTCGATCGCGTGCCGGCGGAAGTGCGCGGGCTGTATGCCACCGCGTTCGAGGTCGAGCCCAAGTGGCTGGTGGAGGCGGGCGCCCGGCGCCAGAAGTGGATCGACCAGTCGCAGTCGCTGAACATTTACATGGCCGGAGCTTCGGGCAAGAAGCTCGACGAGACCTACAAGCTCGCCTGGATCCGCGGCCTGAAGACGACCTATTACCTGCGCTCGATGGGCGCGACCCACGCCGAGAAATCGACCTCCAAAGCCGGGCAGCTGAATGCCGTGCCGGCCGACGGCGGCGTTGCCGCCGAGGCCGGCGCAGGCGAGGGCAGTTTGTGCGCCATCGACAATCCGGAGTGCGAGGCCTGCCAGTAATGCTCAAGTTCGAGGAAGAAGGCCAGATGAGCGCCCTTGCCGGGCTCGGCGTGCCGCCCACCAGCGGCTTCGTGCCTGCCGCGGCGGGCAAGGAGGAGCGCTTCGCCGCCGGCAATGCGTTCCGCCGCATCACGGTCGAAGACAAGCGCATCATCAATTCCAGGGCCGACGTCAACCAGCTGGTGCCGCTCAAGTACAAGTGGGCCTGGGAGAAGTACATCTCGGCCTGCGCCAACCACTGGATGCCGCAGGAAATCAACATGAGCCGCGACATCGCCCTGTGGAAGGATCCCAACGGGCTGACGCCCGACGAGCGCCGTGTCGTCACGCGCAACCTCGGTTTCTTCGTCACGGCGGATTCGCTGGCGGCGAACAACATCGTGCTGGGCACCTACCGCCATATCACGGCGCCGGAGTGCCGCCAGTACCTGCTGCGGCAGGCCTTCGAGGAGGCCATCCACACGCATGCCTACCAGTACATCGTCGAGAGCCTCGATCTCGACGAGGGCGAAGTGTTCAACGCGTACAACGAAATACCGTCGATCCGGGACAAGGACGAGTTCCTGGTGCCCTTCATCGACGTGCTGACCGACCCGGCATTCAAGACCGGGTCGCCGGAGGCCGACCAGCAGCTGTTGAAGAGCCTGATCGTGTTCTCCTGCCTGATGGAAGGCCTGTTCTTCTACGTCGGCTTCGTGCAGATTCTCGGCCTGGGCCGGCAGAACAAGATGACCGGGTCCGCCGAACAGTACATGTACATCCTGCGCGACGAATCCATGCACTGCAATTTCGGCATCGACCTCGTCAACCAGATCAAGCTGGAAAATCCCCACCTCTGGACTGCGCCGTTCCGCGAGGAATTGGAGCACCTGTTCCGCCGGGCGGTCGAGCTGGAATACCGCTACGCGGAGGACACCATGCCGCGCGGCGTGCTGGGGCTGAACGCGCCCATGTTCAAGGAGTACCTGCGCTTCATCGCCAACCGGCGCTGCCAGCAGATCGGCCTGGACACGATGTACCCGGGCGCGAGCAACCCGTTCCCGTGGATGAGCGAGATGATCGACTTGAAGAAGGAGCGCAACTTCTTCGAGACGCGGGTGATCGAGTACCAGACCGGCGGTGCGCTGAGCTGGGACTGATGCGAGAGGAGAGACCCCAAGTGCACCGTGTGACGGCTTGCAAAGTGGAAGACGACTACAAGCTCTGGCTGCGTTTCGACGACGGCCTGGAGGGCAGCGTGTTTCTCGGCAATCTGCTCGAGATCGGCGCTTTCAAGCTGTGGCGCGATGTGAGAGAGTTCGAAAAGGTGAGCGTGGATCCGGAAACCGCGACCGTCACCTGGGAGGGCGGCATCCGTCTCGACCCGGACATCCTTTACCAGGATCTGGCGGCGAGGGGTGCGCGCTGATGGGCTGTTGCGAGGGATTCAGTCCGCGGCCGGGGAGCGATTCCCGGCCGCGGTTGAATAGTCCGGCCAGGAATGGCCGGGCTCCTTTTGTTCAACTACCAGTAAGGAGCTAGTCATGGCTAAGAAAAAAGCGAAAAAAGGCGGCAAGAAAAAGAAGAAGAAGAAATCATCAAAGAAGAAGAAAGCAGCTAAGAAATCATCCAAAAAGAAGGCAACGGGCCGCAACAAAAAATCCGCCAAGAAGAAAAAGGCGAAGCCCGTTAAACCTAAGGCCAGCTCTGCGGGACGGATGACGGCGGCGGTATCGCCGGCATCCTCCGCCGCGACACCCAGCGCGCGAACCGCGCTGAATCCGGCGGCCGCTTGGCCGTTTCCTACCGGCTCCCGGCCGTAACCGGGCGCTGATCGGGAATGTGGCGGGGGGCGCAAGCCCCCCGCCAGGCCCTCGAAGCACTGCGGACCGCCTCCGTCATTGGGGCGTTACTCAAAGGCTGAGGTCGGTCCGCGCGCTTCCCTGTGATCGGGGCCGTCCCTCTGGCCCGACTCCGGATTCCGCATTTTACCGGGGCGCAGGCACGCGACAAACTCTATTCTGCAATCTGGCATCAGGGATGCTGCATCGCAGAATAGAAGTGTCAACCAGTGTTGGAACGCTTTGACAATATTGGTGAAAGGTTAATACGATCCGGACTATTGCAATGCAGCAATACCCCCTTATCTAGCAGGGGCGTGTCGAAACTGCCGGACATCGGAGGCTGACAATGACCGCACTCAAGACTGCCGCGTCGAGAACGCTTTCCGTGACGCGCGCGCTGCTCGCCCTCGTCGGCCTGATCACCCTGCTGAGCGTGGCCTGGCCTTTGTCCAGAGACACTGTGCTGCAACCCATCGCCACCCTGGCCGTCGCCGCAGAGCCGGCCACCCTGGCTGGCGCGGTCGTGCCCGCCGGCGCTTTCGAGATCGACACTGACGCAGCCGCGCCCGATGCGCCCGGTCAACTGGGTTCGCCTCGCGAGCAGCGCGCGCTGGCGGCCTTCATCGCGCGGCGCTATCGGGTCGCCGAGGAGGCAAGCCAGCTGTTCGTACGCAGCGCCTACGACGCGGGCAGCGAGCTGGCCGTGGATCCGCTGCTGATCCTCGCCATCATGGCG
>DASTTC010000108.1:0-7662 GCA_035760345.1 Burkholderiales bacterium
GAACCCAGCGTCTGGTCGCGCCAGTGGCTGTTCAGCATCGGCCCGGCGGGCAGGTAGATCGCCGGCAGGTTCATGCTGGTCGCGCCCATGACGAGCGCGGGCGTGGTCTTGTCGCAGCCGCCCATCAGCACGCAGCCGTCCGCGGGGTAGGAGCGAAGCAACTCTTCGGTCTCCATGGCGAGGAAGTTGCGGTACAGCATGGTGGTCGGTTTCTGCATGGTTTCGGCGAGCGCCATCGCCGGCATCTCCAGCGGAAAGCCGCCCGCCTGCCACACGCCGCGCTTCACTTCCTCCACGCGCTGCTTGAAGTGGGTGTGGCAGTGGTTGATGTCCGACCAGGTGTTGATGATCGCGATCACCGGCTTGCCGGCGTAGTCCGAGCGGTCGTAGCCCATCTGCGCGGTGCGCGAGCGGTGGCCGAAGGAACGCAGGTCCTTGACGCCGTACCAGCGGTGGGAACGCAGTTCTTCCGGGCGCTTTTTCATGGCGCGATTGTATATACTCCGCGCCGGAGGAGACATGGCACGCAGGCGTACGGAACCGAGGATCGTCCGCCCGGACGACATCGATCCGCACCACCACTGGAGCCGGCCGCTGCAGGCGCCGGGCCACACGCAGGTCGATTTCGAGGAGCGGGTCGACTTCCGGCGGCTGCACGACTACCGCCTCGCGCGCACGCGCGCCGCTCTGGCGCAGTCGGGCCTGGGCGCGCTGCTCTGTTTTGATCAGCACAACATCCGCTACACCACCAGCACGGTGATCGGCGAGTGGGCGCGCGACAAGCTCACGCGGTATTCGCTCCTCACCGGCAATGGCGACCCTTACCTGTGGGACTTCGGCTCGGCGGCGCGCCACCACAGGCTCTACGCGCCATGGCTGCGCGAGGACCATTGCCGCGCCGGGCTGACCGGCATGCGCGGCGCGGTGGGCGCCGACACGACGCTGTTCCGCGAAGCGGCCAATGAGATCAAGTCGATCCTCGCCGCCGAGGGCGTGGCGAAGATGCCGCTCGGCGTGGACATGATCGAGCTGCCGATGATGTTCGCGCTGCAGGACGCGGGCATCGAGGTGCGCGACGGCCAGCAGGCGATGCTGCAGGCGCGCGAAGTGAAGAACGCCGACGAACTGATGCTGCTCAACATGGCCGCCGCCATGGTGGACGGCGTGTACCAGGACATCGCCGCGGCCTTGAAGCCCGGCGTGAAGGAATCCGACATCGTGGCGCTCGCCACCGGGCGCCTGTACGAGATGGGCTCGGACTGCGTCGAGGCGATCAACGCGATCTCGGGCGAGCGCTGCTCGCCGCACCCGCACAACTTCACCGACCGGCTGATCCGCCCCGGCGACCAGGCGTTCTTCGACGTGATCCAGTCCTACATGGGCTACCGCACCTGCTATTACCGGACATTCAATGTAGGGCGGGCTACTGGCCCGCAACGCACCGCCTACCGCAAGGCGCGCGAGTGGATGGACAAGGTGATCGAGCTGCTCAAGCCCGGCATGAGCACCGACCGGATCGCCGCCGCGCTGCCCAAGGCGCAGGCGGCGGGCTTCGCCAGCGAGATGGACGCCTTCGGGCTGAATTTCTGCCACGGCCTCGGCCTCGGCCTGCACGAGCGGCCGCTGATTTCGCGCCTGAATTCGTTCCGCGAGCCGATCGAGCTGAAAGCCGGCATGGTGTTCGCCGTGGAAACTTATTGCCCGGCCTCCGATGGCATATCGGCCGCCAGGATCGAGGAGGAGGTGATCCTCACCCCGAAGGGCGCGCAGGTCATTTCGCTCTACCCCGCCGAGGAGCTGCCGATTGCCAACCCGTACTGAGGGACGCCTGCCGGTGGTGGTGCAGCCGCAGCCGGAGCTCGAGGCGCTGATGCCCTACGCCCCGGCCGTGCGCGTCGAGGGGCCGGCCGACATTCTGTTCATCTCCGGCGCCACGCCTTCGCCGCTCTACCACCGGCATCCGCACGTGCTCGCGGAGCACGTGCACCCGACCGACATCGAGGGGCAGACGCGGCGCGCGATGGAGAACATCAAGTTGGTGCTGGACCGGGAAGGCCTGGGCTGGCGGCACGTGGTGAAGGTCACCAAGTACCTCACTGACATGCGCGACATGGACGGCATGGTCGCCGTGCTGGAAGGCTACTTCGGCGACTGGAAGCCGGCGAGCACCACGGTGTGCGTCAACTGCCTCAGCACGCCCGGCGCGCGGGTGGAACTCGACATGATCGCGGTGAAGCCCAGATGAGCGCCGCGCCGAGCGTCGGCTGGATCGGCACCGGGCGCATGGGCTACGAGATGGCGGCGCGCCTCGCCCGGGGCGGCGCGGATGTGCTGGCGTGGAACCGCACCCGGGCGAAGGCCGACCCGCTGGTGAAGTACGGCGCCAAAGTGGCAGAGCGCGTGGCCGAGCTCGCCTCGCGCGACGTCGTGTTCTGCATGGTGTCGGCGTGGAAGGACGTGCAACAGGTGATGGGCGAGCTGCTCGCCGGGACCGCGCAGCCGCGCCTGGTGATCGAGTGCTCGTCGATCTCGCTGGAAGGCTCGGCCGGGCTGCGCGACATGCTCGCCCAGCGCGGCATCGCGTACCTCGCCGCACCCGTCTCCGGCAACGCCAAGGTGATCAAGGCGGGCAAGCTCTCGTTCGTCTGCTCCGGGCCGAAGAAATCCTTCGACGAGGCGCTACCGCTGCTGAAGATGATCGCCCCTGCCGCGAGCTACGTCGGCGAGGGCGAGCTCGCGCGCATCGTCAAGATCTGCCACAACGTGTTCCTCGGCGTGGTGACGCAGTCGCTCGCCGAGATCACGGTGCTGGCGCAGAAGGCGGGCGTGCCGCGCCACGCCTTCCTCGAGTTCCTCAACCAGAGCGTGATGGGCTCGATGTTCACGCGCTACAAGACCCCGGCGTTCGTCAATCTGGACTTCAAGGTGACCTTCTCCCCGGAGCTCCTGAGGAAAGACCTGGATCTGGGCCTGGATGCCGGTCGCAGGTTCGAAGTGCCGATGCCGCTGGCGGCGCTCACCCGCGACCTGGTGCAGTCGATGATCGGACGCGGCATGAAGGAGGAGGATTTCGCGGCGCTCCTGCTGCAGCAGGCCCAGGCGTCCGGGATCGAGCTGGGGCCGGAGAACGTCGCCGTGGGCGACGGGCTGGGCTGAGCAGGGCGCACGGGGCAGGCTGTTTCGCGGATCGGAAGGGGTCTATGATGGGCGCGGCATCAAGCCGCAGCAGGCTAACCGGAGGAGGAATCATGCTGAAGAAGAGTTCGCATCACCGCATTACGGCGAGCGTAACTGCGCTTGCCGCCGTATTCGCCGTCTCCGCGCTGGCACCGGCCCAGGCGCAGGAGCGCAAGTCGCTGCGCTGGGCGACCTCGCCCGTGGGCTCTTACGGCTACCAGATCGCCGCGCAGATGACCAAGATCGTCGAGGAAGCGCTCGGCGGCCAGTACACCGTCACGGTCCAGCCGTATGCCTCGCCCACGGTGGCGATGAAGGCGGTGATGGACGGCAACGGCGAGATCGCCTACACCGCCGACATCGGCATGACCCAGTTCCATGAGCGCATCGGCGGCTTCAAGGACTACAAGGCCAAGATGCCGGAGATCGCGCACGCCTGGTATTCCTATCCGATGGAATCGATGATGGCCGTTTCGGCCAAGGAGGCCGACAAGTACAAGTGCTGGAAGGACTTCAGCGGCAAGCCGGTGTTCTACACCAATGCCGGCTTCATGAACTGGCTGAACTGGCAGCGCATACACAAGGCGCTCGGCACCGAGTTCAAGCACGTCCAGATCGACCTCAAGTCGAACGCGGATGCGATGGACAGCGGCTCGATCGCGGGATCGGCCACCTACACCACCGCCGGCAAGTCGCTCGCGTCCTACTGGAAGGAGACCGAGATCCGGATGGACCTCAGGGTCATCAATCCCTGCCCCGACGAAGTCGCCAAGCTCAAGGCGGCGGGCCTGGGGGTGGTTGATGTCGACCCCAAGGGCGCATTCAGCAAGCCCGTCGGCCCCGCGATGCTGCAGGGCGTGCCGATCCTGTTCGGCTACAACATGGGCACCAACATCCCCGAGGACGTCGTCTACAAGATGCTCGTGGCGTTCGACAAGAACAAGGACGCGCTCGCCAAGGCCGAGCCCGGCTTCACGCCGATGGCCAAGGACTTCGTCGGCATGCAGGTGGCGGGCATCAGCGCCAATCCGGACGTTCCGGTGCATCCGGGCCTGGCCAGGTACCTGAAGGAGAACAAGGCCTGGAACGACAAGTGGAAGATCGCAAAATAAGTACGTAGACAGACCGTCAAGCGGCAATCTGGAAGGCGCATGCGAGTTGCGCCAGATGGGGGAGGTATGTGCTGATTGCCCGGCTCAGGAGCCACGCCAATATCGGTAACCTGATATTCGCGGTCTCGCTGGTCTTCGTCGCCTGGCTGGTCTGGTACTTCTACACCGGGCTGGGCGGTTCGCTGCAGCTCGCCGCGCGCCTGATCCCGGTCGCGCTCGCCCTGCAGATCCTGTTCATGTTCCAGCGGGAGCCGCTGTACCCGTGGCTGCCGGCGAAGGTCAACACTGCCCTCGTCGTGCTCTACCTCGGGATCGCGCTCTACGCGTTCGGCTACTTCCTCTCGGAATACGAGCGGATCGCGATCTACAGCCAGGGCACGTACACGCAGCAGGATTACATCGTCGGCCTGCTCATGTTCCTGCTGGTGATGGAGCTGACGCGCCTCGCCCACCCGGTGCTGTTCTGGGTCAACGTGGTGATGATCGTCTACACGCTCTACGGCTACGTGTTTCCGCGCTCGCTCGACTTCTTCTGGCATCCGGGGACGACTTTCGAGCGGGTCGTCACTTCGAGCACGGTCGAGCTCTCCACCGGCATCTACGGCACCTACGGCCAGCTCGCCCTCACGCTGATCGCCGCCTTCCTGCTGCTGGCCGGCGTCGCCAACGGCTTCAACGCGCAGCACGCGATGATCAACGTGGTGCGGCTGTTTACCCGCTCCCGGCGGCTGATGCCGCAAACCGCGGTGCTGGGCTCGAGCGCGATCGGGCTGATCAGCGGCAGCGGTTCGGCCAACGCCGCCGTGGTCGGCGCGATCACCATTCCCCTGATGATCCGCTACGGCGTGCCGCCGACGTTCGCCGCCGCGGTCGAGACCGCGGCGTCGATGGGCGGGCTGCTCCTGCCGCCGATGATGGGAGCCGCCGCGTTCCTGATGGCGGAATTCCTCGGCGTGCCCTATTGGGACGTCGTGCTGCGCGGCTTCGGCTTCGGCTTCATCTACTATTTTTCGATCGGTGTCGCGATCTACCTGCTGTCGGTGCGCCTGATGCCGGCCGGCGAGATCGACAAGCCGCAGGTACCGCTTTACGAGAAGGTGACGACCAGCATCTTCTTCGGCGCCGTGGCTTATCTCATCTACCTGCTCGGCTTCGTCGGCAGGGGCGAGCTGCGCGCGGCGGTCCATACCGCTGTCCTGATGCTCGTGGCGCTGATCGCGGTCTTTCTCTGGTTCAAGTACCGGCGCAAGGACCCCTTCCTCAAGGGCGAGTCGCTGTTCGGCAGCCTGCGGCGTGCGATCGAGACGCATGCCGAGATGACCTCCTATCTCACGCTGCTGCTTGCCACGCTCGGCATCATGATCGGCCTGTTCACGGTCACCGGCTTCATCAACCGGATGGGCGCGATGCTGCTCGAGATCGGCGCCTGGAACATCGTCGCCATGGTCCTGATGGCTTTTATCTTCGGCTGGCTGCTCGGCACCGGCCTGCCGCCGACCGCCACCTACATCGTCGGCGCGGTGATCATCGTGCCGCCGATGGTGAAGCTCGGCATCAATCCCTGGGTGGCGCACTTCTTCGTGTTCTTCCTGTCGGTCTGGGGCGAGCTCTCGCCGCCGACCTCGCTCACGGCGGCCGTCGCGGCGCGCATCGCCAACGCGTCGTTCATGCGCACCATGCTGGAGGCGCTCAAGATCTGCCTGCCGATCACGCTCATGACCTTCGCGATCTTCACGCGCACGGAGATGGCGGTGAAGCCCGGATGGGGGCAGATCGGCGATGTCCTGGTCGTGACCACCGCCACCTGCGGCGTGGGATTCGCGATGTTCGGGCGATGCTTCGAGAACTGGAAGGCCGACGTCCCGGCGCGCGTGCTGTTCGCGGTGGCCTCATTGGCGACCCTGTTTCATCCGAACGACAAACTGATCTGGGGGACCGCCGCGGTCACCCTCGCCGCCCTGATCTGGGGCATCCGGCGCCACAACCGGATCGCTCCGCCGAAGGACATGCCCGTCGCCGATGCCGTGGCGCCGCCGCCTGACGCGGACCTCGATCGTGTGATCGCCGAGGCACGGCGCGACATCGGTTGACGGACGGCGCGTCAGGCGGCCTTGTTGGCCGGCGCGCGCTTGAGCGACACGCCGGAGAGGCGCTGCAGCTCCTCGAAGCTGAGCCCGTCGACGATGTCCACGACGTGAAGGCCGTCGGCCTTCACGTCGATCACCGCGAGATCGGTGTAGATGCGCGTGACGCAGCGCACGCCCGTGAGCGGATAGCTGCACTGCCCGACGATCTTGCTCTTGCCGTCCTTGGTAAGGTGCTCCATCGTCACGAACACCTGCTTCGCGCCGGCGGCGAGGTCCATGGCGCCGCCGACCGCGGGGATCGCGTCGGGTTCGCCGGTGTGCCAGTTCGCGATGTCCCCGGTGACGGACACCTGGAAGGCGCCGAGCACGCAGATGTCGATATGGCCGCCGCGGATCATGCCGAAGGAATCGGCGTGGTGGAAGTAGGACGCGCCCGCTAGGGCGGTGGCGGGATTCTTGCCGGCGTCAATCAGGTCCCCGTCCTCGGTTCCCGGGGCGGGCTTGGGCCCGAGTCCGAGGATGCCGTTTTCGCTGTGCAGGACGACCTCCCGGTCCTTCGGGATGTGGTTGGCCACCAGCGTCGGCAGTCCGATGCCCAGGTTCACGTACGCGCCGTCGGGGATGTCGCGCGCGACGCGCGCGGCGATCTGGTTGCGGTCGAGTTTCTTCATGCGACTTTCCTCAACGGCGCGATGCGCACCACGCGTTGTACGAAGATGCCCGGCGTGACCACGGACTCGGGGTCCAGTTCGCCGAGCGTGACGGTCTCGCGCACTTGGGCCACCGTGATCCTCGCGGCCGCGGCCATGATCGGGCCGAAATTGCGCGCCGTCATGCGGTAGGTGAGGTTGCCCCAGCGGTCGGCGCGATCCGCCTTGATCAGCGCGTAGTCGGCGCGGATCGGGAACTCCAGCACGTAGTCGCGCCCGTCGATGCGCCGCGTTTCCTTGCCTTCGGCGAGCTTGGTGCCGTACGCGGTCGGCGTGTAGAAGGCGCCGATGCCCGCGCCCGCGGCGCGGATGCGCTCGGCGAGCGTGCCCTGCGGCACCAGCTCCAGCTCCAGCGTGCCCGCGCGCCAAGCCTTGTCGAAATGCCAGGAGTCGGTCTGGCGCGGAAACGAGCAGATGATCTTCTTCACGCAGCCGGCGCCGATCAGCGCGGCGAGCCCCGCATCCGCGTTGCCGGCGTTGTTGTTCACCACCGTGAGGTCCTTCGCGCCCTGCGCGATGAGCGCGTCGATCAGCTCGGCCGGCATGCCGGCGTTGCCGAAGCCGCCGATCATCACG
>DASTTC010000109.1:0-15739 GCA_035760345.1 Burkholderiales bacterium
GCACTGGTTGACCACCGCCGCCGGCGTGACGGCGCTCGGTGCGCTCGGCCCGTATGTCCCCTGGTTCTACTATCTGCAGCACCTCGCGATGTTCGTCGCGCTCGCGGCATGGTTCGGCGCGAGCCTGCGTCCCGGGCGCGACGCTCTGGTCACGCGCTTCGCGCTGCGCGTGGAAGGCCCGCTCAGCCCCGCAGGGCTCGCCTACACGCGCCGCGTGACGCTCGCCTGGTCGCTGTTCAGCGCTGGCCTCGCCGGGGCGTCCACGCTGTTGTTCTTCCTGGCGCCGCTGACGTGGTGGTCGCTGTTCGCCAACCTGCTCACCCTGCCGCTGGTGGCCGCGATGTTCGTGGCCGAGTACCTGGTGCGTGTACGCGTGTGCCCCGAGCTCAGCCACGGCGGGGTGCTGCGCGGCGTGCTGCGCAGCGTGCTCGCTTACCGGCGCCCGCGTACCCCCGCCGGGCCGCACTAGCCGCCGGCACGAGGCTCGGGCCTGACCGCGATTCCGCTCATCGCCGGCGCTACGGCGTCCTCGCTCATCGCCTGGCGCGACGGCCAGCCGGTGAGCGTTGCGCAGTTCCTGGCGGACGCCGCGAGCCTCGCCGCGCGCCTGCCCGCGGCGCACCATGTGCTCAACGCCTGCGCCAACCGCTATGGCTTCGCCGTGGGACTGGCCGCCGCGCTGCTGCGCGGGCAGGTCACGCTGTTGCCGCCCGATCACACCGCACAAACGGTGCTGCGCCTGCGCGAGTTCGCCGCCGACGCCTACGTGCTGCTCGACAACGACAGCGTGCAGATCGACTTGCCGCGGGTCCTCGCCGCGACCGAGTCCGCGCCGCTGTCGGCCGGCGACGGCATCCCCGCGATTGCCCAGGATCAGCTGGGCGCCATCGTGTTCACCTCCGGATCGACGGGCGCCCCGGTTCCCAACCGCAAGCACTGGGGCACGCTCGTGCGCAACGTGCGCGGCGCGCTCGAGCGCTGGGAACTCGCTGCGGCCCGCGCGGCCATTCTCGGCACCGTCCCGCCGCAGCACATGTACGGGTTCGAATCGACGGTCCTCGCCGCGCTGCAAGGCGGCGGCGCGCTATGCGCGGAGCGGCCTTTCTACCCCGACGACGTGTGCGCAGCGCTCGAGCGGCTGCCGCGCCCGCGGGTGCTGGTCACCACGCCGTTTCACCTGCGCGCGCTGCTCGACGACGTGGCCCAGCCACCCTGCGCGGACCTGCTGGTGTGCGCCACCGCGCCGCTCGATGCCGACGCCGCTGCGCGCGCGGAGGCAGCCTTCGGCGCGCGGCTGCTTGAGATCTATGGCTGCACGGAGACCGGGCAAATAGCGTCGCGGCGCACCGCGCTCGAACGCGACTGGCGCACGCTCCCGGGGATCCGCGTTGAACAGCGCGGGGATCGCACCTGGGCGAGCGGCGGGCACATCGAGCAGCCCACGTCGTTGAACGATGTGATCGAGCCGCTGGCCGACGATCGCTTCGTGCTGCGCGGGCGGGTCTCGGACATGGTGAACATCGCGGGCAAGCGCACCTCGCTCGCCTACCTGGATGCGCAACTTCGCGCCATTGAAGGCGTGACGGATGGCGTGTTCTACATGCCCGAGGACGATGCGAACGGCGGCGTGACGCGCCTCGCCGCGTTCGTCGTGGCGCCGCATGCCACGCGCGAGGCACTGCTGGCGGCGCTGCGCCGGTGCGTCGATGCCGCCTTCCTGCCGCGTCCGCTGGTCCTGCTCGAGCGCCTGCCACGCGCGGCGAGCGGCAAGCTGCCGCGCGAGGCGCTGCGGGGGCTTGCGCGCGAGCACGGCATCCTGGAGCCCCGGTGAGCGACGCCCGCCTGCGCTTTCCGGCATCGCACCCGGCATTCGCCGGGCATTTCCCCGGCGCGCCCATGGTGCCCGGGGCACTGCTGATCGCCGCCGCGCTCGAAGCGCTCGGTCTCGGGGGCGCCGGTACGGTGATCGCCTCGGCGAAGTTCCTGCATCCCGTGGCACCGGATGCGCAAGTCGCGGTGCGCCGCGTTGGCGCCACCCGGATCGAGTTGAGCGTCGCCGGGCGCCTGGTGGCGAGCGCGGTGCTGCAGGGCCCGTAATCATGAGCGCCCGCTGGCGCGCCAGCCCCGAGCGCAGTCACCGCAACGCACTGCGCCTGATGCGCGGCATCGCGCTCGGCCTGGGTCGTCGCGCGGCGCGCGCGGTACTGCATCCCATCGCCCTGTACTTTCTGCTGTTCTCGCCGCGCGCGCGGCGCGCCTCCGCCGCCTACCTTTCGCGCGCGCTCGGGCGCCCGGCCACGCTGCGGGACGGCTACCGCCATTTCTATGCCTTCGCCGCGACGGTGCTGGACCGCGTCTACCTGCTGCACGAGCGCTTCGAGCTGTTCGACATCGAAACGCACGGCGCTCCGGCGCCCGGCGCGGGCCTGCTGCTGCTGGGCGCGCACCTGGGCAGCTTCGAGGCGCTGCGCGCCGCGGCACGTCGCGAGGGTCACCTGCATGTCACCATGGTGATGTACGAGGACAATGCGCGCATGCTCAACGAAGCGCTCGCTGCCCTCAGCCCCACGGCGCGCCAGGACGTGATTGCGCTGGGGCGGCTCGACTCCATGCTGCGCGTGCGCGACTGCGTCGCCGACGGGCGCGTCGTCGGCGTGCTCGCCGACCGCGGGCTGGACGAGGAGGACGCACGCGCCGTGGAATTCCTCGGCGCACCCGCGCGCTTCCCGCTCGGGCCCCTGCGCATGGCCGCGATGCTGCGCTGCCGGGTGGTGTTCATGGCGGGCCTGTACCTCGGCGGCAACCGCTACGCGCTGCTGTTCGAGCCGCTCGCCGATTTCGCCGCGGCCGGCTCGACGCCCGAGGCTGCGCTCGGGGCCTACGTTGCGTGCCTCGAGCGGCACTGTCGCGCGGCGCCCTTCAACTGGTTCAATTTCTTCGATTTCTGGGCCGATGCAGAGCCACACTAGCCGCACGCTCGCCTTTGCGGCGCTGCTCGCCAGCGCGCTGGCCGCGCCAGCCGCGCCCGCATGGACGCTGGAGCGCCTGCTCGCGGGCTTCGCGCAAAAGGGCAGCGCGCGCGCCAGCTTCATCGAAGAGAAAAAGCTGCGTGTGCTGGACCGGCCCCTGATCAGCACCGGCGAACTGCGCTTCGAGGCTCCCGATATCCTGGAGAAACGCACGCTGCGCCCGCGCCCGGAGTTGCTGCGTCTCGAAGGCGATCGCCTGACGCTGGAGCGCGGCGATCGCAAGCTCAGCCTGGACCTGCGCAGCACACCCGAGGCGGCCGCCTTCATCGACAGCATCCGCGGGACGCTGGCCGGCGACCGCGAGGCGCTGGAGCGCGTCTACCGGTTGCGGCTGGAAGGCAACGTCCGGTCGTGGGCGCTGACGCTCACGCCGCTCGAGCCGGCACTGGCCGCCTGGGTGCAGCGCATCCGCATCGCCGGGCAGCGCGCCGACGTCAGCGTGATCGAGATCCTGCAAACGAATGGCGACAGCACGCTGATGAGCATGCAGCCCCTGGCGGGGCCATGACGCGTCGCGCCTTCGGGCCGGTGGCGGCCTGGCTCGCGGTGCTCGCCGTGGCGGCCACCGTGGCGGCGAGCGCCCGCTATACGGCGGACCTGTCGGCATTCCTGCCGCGCTCGCCGAGCCCTGCGCAGCAGCTGCTCGTGGACCAGTTGCGCGACGGCGTCGTGGGGCGCGTGATGCTGGTGGCGATCGAAGGCGCGGATGCCGGGGCCCGGGCCATGGTGTCGCGCGCCCTCGCCGCACGCCTGCGCGCCGACCCGCGCTTCGCCTATGTCGCCAATGGCGCCGCCGACGGCGCCGAACGCGAGCGCGCGCTGCTCGTAGAGCACCGGTATCTGCTCAGCCCTGCGGTGACGCCGGAGCGCTTCACCGTAACGGGCCTGCGCCAGGCGATCGGCGACACCCTCGAACTCGTCGCCTCCTCCGCCGGCGGCCTGGCGCAGGCGCTCCTCGCGCGCGACCCGACCGGCGAAGTGGCCGCGCTCGCCGCATCGCATCTCGCGGGCGCGACGCGGCCCGCGCTGGCCGCGGGCGTGTGGGCCTCGCGCGACGGCGAGCGCGCGCTGCTGGTGGTGCGCACGGCGGCGGCCGGCGCCGATACCGACGCGCAGGAAGCAACCATGCAGGCCGTACGCACCGCCTTCGCGGACGTGGGCCCGCGCGAAGCCGCCGCACCGGTCCGGCTGCGCATGACCGGCGGCGGCGTGTTCGCCGTGGAATCGCGCGCCCTCATCAAGGGCGAGGTGGCGCGCGTCGCCGCACTGGGTGTGCTGCTCATCGCGACACTGCTCGGCTTCGCCTACCGCTCGGGCGTGGCGCTGGCACTTGGCCTGCTGCCGGTGCTGACCGGCGCGCTGGTGGGCGTGACCGCGGTGGCCACCGGCTTTGGCCTGGTGCACGGCATTACGCTCGGCTTCGGCGCCACGCTCATCGGCGAAGCGGTGGATTACGCGATCTACCTTTTCGTGCAGTCGGGCCCGGCCGGGGACGGGCGAGACGCGTGGCGCAACGAGTCCTGGCCCACGATTCGCCTGGGCGTGATCACGTCGATGGTGGGCTTCGCGGCGCTGCTGTTCTCGGGCTTTCCCGGGCTCGCGCAGCTCGGGCTGTACTCGGTGTGCGGGCTGGGCGCGGCGGCGCTGTTCACGCGCTACGTGCTGCCCGGTCTGGTGCCGGCCAACTTGCGCGTGAGAGACCTGGCCGGTGTCGGCGCGCAGATCGCGCGCGCCGTTGCGGCCGCCGGCCGCTGGCGCTGGGTGGTGCCTGCCCTGTGCGTGGCCGCCACCGTGGCGCTGCTCGCGCAACGCGATACGTTGTGGGCCGAGAATCTTTCGAGCCTCAATACGGTCAGCCTGGAAGACCAGGACTACGACGGCCGGCTGCGCGCGGATCTGGGCGCAGCGGATGCTCGCTACCTGGTGGTGGTGGAAGGCCGCGACGAGCAGGACGCGTTGCGCGCCGCGGAGCGTACCGCCGCGGCGCTCGCCCCGCTCGTCGCGCAGGGCGTGATCGCCGGGTTCGACAGCCCCGCGCACTACCTGCCGAGCGAAGCGACGCAGGAAGCGCGCGCGAGCAGTATGCCCGAGCCGAGCGAGCTGCGAGCGCGCCTCGCGCGTGCCCTGCGCGGATCGCCGCTGCGCGCCGCGCGGCTCGAACCCTTTATCGCCGATGCGGCAAGACTGCGCACCGGCGTCCGGCTACGCCGCGCCGACCTGGAAGGCACCGGCCTCGGCGTCGCGCTCGACGGGCTGCTCCTGCGTCGCGGCGAGGATTGGCAGGCGCTGCTGACGCTGCGCGCGCCTGCGGCGGGTCCGGGCGCATTGAGCGTCGATGCCGCACGCGTGCGCGACGCCCTGATCGGCAGCGGTGCGCTGTTCCTCGACATCAAGACGGAAGCCGACGCGCTGTACGCCGGCTACCTCCGGGAAGCGATCGCGCTGTCCGCCACCGGCGTCGCGGTGGTGCTCCTCGCGCTGATGGTCGCGCTGCGCTCGGCGGCACGCGTCGGGCGCGTGGCGGCGCCGCTCGGCGCGGCGGTCCTGGTGGCCGCCGCCACCCTGGCCAGCGCCGGCCAGGTGTTGAACCTGCTGCACCTGGTCGGTTTTCTGCTGGTGGTGGCGGTCGGCTCCAACTATGCGCTGTTCTTCGAGCGCGCCGCGGCGGGCGGCGAAGGCGCGCACCGCGTGCTTGCCTCGCTCGCCCTCGCCAACGCCACCACGGTCATCGGTTTCGGCGTGCTCGCCACCTCGAGCGTGATGGTGCTGCGCGCGATCGGCACCACCGTTGCGCTCGGCACGCTGCTCGCGCTCGTGTTCGCAGCGCTGCTCTCGGGCGCGCGCACCGATGCGCGATAATCACGCCATGCCACAGGTGCGCGCAGACACGACTTGGCGCCCCACGCCGTTCCTGCAAGGGTCCGCCGCGCTGCATGTCGCCGCGGTGGCGGGCGCGGTGCTCGGCCCGGAGTTCTGGCCCTGGGCGCTCGGCGCGCTCGCCGCCAACCAGGCGGCGATCCTCGCCGGCGTGTTGCTGCCGCGCAGCCGCCTGCTCGGACCCAACTGGACGCGCCTGCCCGAGCCTGCCGCGGCGCGCCGCGCCGTTGCGCTGACCTTCGACGACGGGCCCGATCCGGAGGTCACGCCGCAGGTGCTGGAGGTCCTGGCGCGCCACGGCGCGCGCGCGAGCTTTTTCTGCATCGGCAAGCGCGCCGCTCGCCACCCCGAGCTGGTGCGCGCCATCGTCGACGCGGGACACGCCGTCGAAAATCATTCGCTGCGCCACCACCATGCCTTTGCCCTGCTCGGGCCGCGGCGCTATCTCGAGGAGGTCGGCGCCGCGCAGGACACGCTGACGTCGCTGGCCGGGACCGCGCCGCGATTCTTTCGCGCGCCGGCGGGCCTGCGCAATCCTTTTCTCGACCTGGCGCTCACGCGCCTTGGCCTGCAGTTGGTCAGCTGGACGCGGCGCGGCTACGACACGCGCAACACCGACGCCGGCGACGTCCTGGCACGGCTCACGCGCGGCCTCGCCCCCGGCGACATCCTGCTGCTGCACGACGGCAATGCCGCGCGCACCGCGCGTGGCGTGCCGGTGGCACTCGAGGTGCTGCCGCGCCTGCTGCAGACGCTCGCCGCGGCGTCGCTGCGCCCAGTCACCTTGCGCGCGGCGCTCGATTGATTTCCGACGCGGATTTCGCGCGCCGGGCCGAGGCCGCGAGGGCGCCGTATCGCGCCGCCGGCCTGTTCGCCTGGTTCTTCGCGCGCGGCAAGCTGCGCGGCGACCCGGTGTTCCGCCACCTGCTGCAGCACGAGCTGATCCCCGAGGGCAGCCGCGTTCTCGACCTGGGCTGCGGCCAGGGGCTGCTCGCAGCGTTGCTGAAGGCGCCCGGTGCGCCACGCATCGCGGCTTACCGCGGCATTGAGCTCATGGCACCCGACGTGGCGCGCGCCCACCGCGCCCTGGGACCCGGCTGCGGCGTCGTGCCGGGCGACATCCGCACAGCCGACTTCGGGACGGCCGACGTCGTCGTGATCCTGGACGTACTGCATTACATGCCGCTCGAAGACCAGGACCGGGTACTGGCGCGCATCCGTGCCGCGCTTTCGCCCGGGGGCCTGCTGCTGCTGCGCATCGGGGATGCGGCCGCGGGCTTGCCGTTCCGGCTGGGCAGCTGGATGGACTGGACGGTGGCGTTCGCGCGCGGACACGGCTCGACCCGGTTCCACTGCCGCACCGTGGCACAATGGTGCTCGGCGCTGCAGGCGCTCGATTTCAGCGTGCGGGCCGAGCCGATGAGCCGCGGCACGCCGTTCGCCAACGTGCTGCTCGCCGCCCGTACCCCGCATGCTCCGAACCACGCCTGAGATCCGTGTCGCCCCTGCAACTCACCTGCTATAGCGCCACCAGCTGCCTTGGCCGAGGGCTCGCGCCGATGCAAGCCGCGCTACGCGCGCGCGCCAGTGGCCTCGCGCACCAGCCTTTCGAATCGGCGCCACTCGATACGTTCATCGGCGCGGTCGACGGCCTGGACGCGGTACGTCTGCCCACCGCCCTCGCCGCCTGGGATTGCCGCAACAATCGCCTCGCCGAGCTCGGATTGGCGCAGGATGGATTCGCGGACGCGGCGCGGGTAGCGGCGGCCCGCCTGGGCACGGCGCGCATCGGCGTGTTCCTCGGCACCAGTACGTCGGGGATCCACCAGACCGAGCTCGCCTACCGGCGACGCGACGCCGCGAGCGGCGCGCTGCCTGCGGACTTCGACTATGCGCGCACGCACAATACCTATTCGGTCTCGGGCTACGTGCGCGCGCGGCTCGGCCTCGCGGGGCCCGCGTGGACCGTGTCGACCGCGTGCTCGTCCAGCGCCAAGGTGTTCGGCACCGCCGCGCGCTTGATCGACGCGGGCATGATCGATGCCGCCGTGGTGGGCGGAGTGGACAGCCTGTGCCTCACCACGCTGTACGGCTTCAATTCACTGGAGCTGCTCGCGCACGAAGCCTGCCGGCCCTGGGACCGCGCGCGCACCGGGTTGTCGATCGGCGAAGCGGCGGCCTTTGCATTGCTCGAGCGCCCGACGGCATCGCCGGCGTCCGGCGCCGTGCTGTTGCTGGGCGTCGGCGAGTCGAGCGATGCCCACCACATGTCCTCGCCACATCCCGAGGGGCTGGGCGCGCGGCTCGCCATGCAGGCCGCGCTCCAGGCCGCGGCGCTGCAGCCTGGGGACATCGACTACCTCAACCTGCACGGCACCGCGACGCCCAGCAACGATGCCGCCGAGGATCGCGCGGTCGTCGGTCTGTTCGGCCGATCTGCGCCGTGCAGCTCGACCAAGGGCGCGACCGGCCATACGCTGGGCGCGGCCGGCGCGCTCGAAGCGGTGGTGGCGGCGCTATCGCTGCGCGCAGGGTTCATTCCCGGCGGTGCGCAGACCAGCGAGCTCGACCCGGCGCTCGGCGCGAACTACGTGCTCCAGAGCCGCGACGCGCCGCTTGGCCGCGTGCTGAGCAATTCCTTTGGCTTCGGCGGCACCAACTGCAGCCTGGTGCTGGGGCGGGCATGACGCCGCTTTCAGCCGCCATACAGCGCGTGAGCCTGCTCGGCCCGGGCCTCGTCGACTGGGGCGCCGCGCGCCAGGTTCTCGCGGGCGAGGCGCCGTACCGGCCGGCGCCGACTGCGGTACCCCAGCCGGCGCTGCTGCCGCCCAACGAGCGGCGGCGCAGCGGGCAGGCGGTGCGCATTGCGCTCGCCGTGGGCGATGACCCGCCGGCGGGCATCGCCACGGTGTTCGCCTCCTCGTCGGCCGACGGCGATACCTGCCACGCGATCTGCGAGCAACTGGCCGGCGCAGAGCGCCTGATCTCGCCCACCCGCTTCCACAATTCCGTGCACAACGCGCCCTCGGGCTACTGGAGCATCGCCACCCGCAACATGAGCCCGTCGACGAGCCTGTGCGCCCACGACGGCAGCTTCGCCGCCGGGCTGCTGGAGGCCTGTGCGACGCTGCGCGCCAGCGGGCGGCCGGTACTGCTCATCGCCTACGACGCACCCTATCCGGAACCGCTTCACGCGAAGCGCCCCCTGCCGGACGTGTTCGGGCTGTCGCTGCTGCTGGCGCCGGAACCGGGAACCGCAAGCCTTGCGCAAATCGATCTGAGCTGCGCGGCGAGCGCCCCCGACGTCCTCGCCGACGCAGGCCTCGAGGCACTGCGGCGCACCATCCCCGCGGCGCGCGCGCTGCCACTGCTTCGCCTGCTGGCGCTGCGTCGCAGCGGGTCGGTGGTCGTGGAGTACCTGGAAGGCCTCGGCCTCACCGCCCGGGTACGCCCGTGCCCCTAGATCGCGAGTGGATCGAGGCGCACATCCCGCACCGCGGCGCCATGTGCCTGCTGGATGGCGTCCTGGAATGGGACGCGCAGCGCATCCTGTGCCGCGCGACCAGCCATCGCGATCCGGCGAATCCGCTGCGCGTGGCGCAGGCGCTGCCGGCCGCCTGCGGCATCGAGTACGGCGCGCAGGCGATGGCGGTGCACGGCGTGCTGGTGGCAGCGGACGGCGCGCCGCTCGGACGCGGCCTGCTGGCGAGCGTGCGCGGGGTGACGCTGCACGCGGCGCGCCTCGATGAGGTGCAGGGCGTGCTGCGGGTCGCTGCCGAGCGCCTGAGCGGCGAAGACGACCACATCCTCTACGAATTCAGCGTCGCCTGCGATGCGGGCGAGCTGGTGCGCGGTCGCGCCACCGTGGTGCTCGACGCGTCCACGGCATGAATGGCGTGCGTGCGCTCGTCACCGGCGGAAGCGGCGGCATCGGCGCGGCGATTTGCCGGCGACTCGCGGCCGACGGGCACCACGTGGTGGTGCATGCGCATCGCAATCCTGACGCGGCGCAGGCGCTGGCCGGGGAGTTGGCCGCCCGCAGCGGCGGCGCCGAAGCGATCGCCTTCGACGTCGCCGACGCGGCCGCCGCGCGCGCCGCGCTGGAGGCGCTGCTCGAGCGCGGCCCGATCCAGATCCTGGTGAACAACGCCGGCATCCACGACGACGCCGCGTTCCCCGGCATGCGCGAAGCGCAGTGGCGCCGCGTCATCGACGTGTCCCTGCATGGTTTTTTCAACGTGACGCAGCCGCTGGTGCTGCCGATGATCCGCACGCGCTGGGGACGCATCGTCAACATGGCGTCGGTCAGCGCCGTCACCGGTAACCGCGGCCAGGCCAACTATGCCGCCGCCAAGGGCGCGCTGATCTCGGCGACGCGCACCCTCGCGCTCGAGCTCGGCAAGCGCGGCGTGACGGTGAACGCCGTCGCACCGGGATTGATCGATGCGCCCATGAGCACCGGCTTTCCCGAGGAGCGCTTGCGTGGGCTGGTGCCCCTGCAGCGGGCGGGCACCGCGGAGGAAGTCGCGGCGCTGGTGGCGTTCCTCGCCTCCGAGCGCGCTGGCTACATCACGGGGCAGACCGTCCCCATCAACGGCGGGATGATCTGAAGCGCCGCAGCGCCAGCCACGGCAGCCGCGCGAGGAATCCGAGCATCAGGCGGATGTGCATCCAGGCGAGCAACGTGTTGTCCCGCCCATATCGAAAGTGCGACACGCCGCCCTCCTCCGGCCGCAGGTAGCGCACCGGCGCGCCGAGGTTCACCGCCGGCACGCCGCGCCACAGCAAGCGCACCGCGGCCTCGGGATCGAAGTCGAATCGCCGCATCCAGCGCTGCGCCTGCATCACCTCGAGCAGCGGCCGCATCGGATAGACGCGAAAGCCGAACAGCGAATCGCCGATGCCCATCCACAAGGTTTCCAGGTTCGCCCACCAGTTGGATATCCGCCGCCCCTTCACGCGCAGCGCCGGGGCGCTGGCGTCGAAGCGCGGCACGCCCAGCACCATCGCCTCGGGCAAGCGCATCGATGCCTGCATGAATTCGCCGATCGAGGCGGCCGGGTGCTGGCCGTCGGCGTCCATGGTCAGCGCGTGGCTGTACCCCTCGGCGGCGGCATGGCGCAAAGCGTGCAGCACCGCCGCGCCCTTGCCGCAATTCGTTTCCAGCGCCAGCACGCGCAGCCCCGGGTCGACGTGCGCCATGCGTTCGAGCGCTTCGCGCGTGCCGTCGGTGCTGCCGTCTGCGACCACCCAAACGGGCGTCCATTGCGCGCGCGCGGCGCGCACCGTCTCGTATACCTGGGGGCCGGGGTTGTAGCTCGGGATGACCACCAGGTGGGAGCGCGAGGCCGCGCCCGTGCTCACGCCGGACGCGACTCCACGTCCACCGGCTCCGGCAGCGCGGTCGCCGGCGCCTCGGCCATCTCGCGCGCGCAGTACTGCTCGAGTTCGCGCATGAAACCATGCAGGTCGCGCGGCGGATCGAAGCGCCGCCCCAGCCGCACCCGGTAGCACAGCGGCAGCTCGGGTCGGCGCGACAGCGGCCAGCCCTTGCCGAGGAACGCGCTGTCGGCCTCGATGAACAGGGTCTGCACCGGCACGCCCGCCTGGCGCGCAATGAGTGATATCGCCCCGCGGAACGGATTCAGGCGGCCGCGCGCGGTGCGCGTGCCTTCGGGGAACAGCAGCAGCTGGCCGCCGACGCGCAACTCCTCGACGGCGCGCCGCACCATGCCCACCGGCCAGTCGTTGCGGATGTACCCGGCGAGCCGCGCGCCCGGGCCGAACAGCACCCCGTTGATGAGCGGCGCCTTGAGCACGCAGTTGGCCTGCGGTGCGCGCGAGAGCAGCATCACGGCGTCGAGCAGCGAGGGGTGGTTGGGGGCGAGGATCATCGGTCCGGCCCCGCGCAGGGCGTCGAGCGCCTGCAGGTCGAAACGGCAGGCACCGACCGCCTGCAGCGTGGCCAGATAGGCGCGGAAGCCGCGCGCGATGGCGCGGCGTCCGAGCAGGTGGCCGGTACGCTCGGGCAGCACCGCGCGTAGCGGCACCGCCAGCGCGCCCCACGCCAGGCTGACGACGCCGAGGAGCGCCAGGCCGAACCAGAGAGCGGCGTAGGCATGGGCCGCGCGCAGCCATCGCAGGATCATGCGCCGTTCACTCCGGAGCCTCCACGCGCTCGCGCGACGTGCCGAGCAACCAGGCGATACCCACGCCGGCGGCCACGTAACGGTCGCGCTTCACCAGCGGGCTGGATTCGACTGCTGCGCCGCGCAGCGTGTCCGCGCGCAGGAAAGCGCCCACCCAGAAACCGTCGAAGCGGCGGCTGGCCGCGGCGAGAAACTGCATCCCGGCGTAACCCCCGGAGGCGACGTAGGCGGGGCGCGCAGCCGTGGCGAATTCCGGCGCCACGCCGTAGAAATACTCGTGTAGGCGACGACTGCCGTAGACTGGGCCGGCGAGCAAACCGAAGTTCCATCCCGCCAGCATGCCGCGACCCGGCAGGTCGAGGTTGAGGTTCGGCGTGACCGCCCACCCGATCGCACGCGGCGAGGATTCGAGGGTGAACGCGGCCCGCGCGGGCAGGCGCAGCTCCAGCAGCGGGCCGCCCTCCCGAGATCCCCACAACGCGATCTCCAGCGACGGCCCCGCCTCCACGGAGGGCCGCAAGTCGGGCATGCCGGCGCGCGCCGCATTGCGCGAGCTGTTCACCGGCAGCGACGCCGCGAAGCTCACGTTGAGTTCCAGGCGCTGCGTGTCGAACAGCTCGCCGCGTATGCCGTGCCGGTCGGCCTTCAGGTACTCGCCCCGATAGATGACGTAGGGCACGGGCAACACATAGGTGCGGCCCTCGTCCGAGCCGCGATAGTCCGGGAGCGCAAAGGCGCCCAATCCCAGGCCCAGCTCCCACAGGGGAAGTTCCTCGGCGCCCGCATGCGCCGATGCCAGCACGCAGAGCACGACGAGCGCTCGCCTCATGCACCGGCATTTCCAGCTGTCATGCCCCACCTCCGGCTGCGCCCGATTCTAACCCGCCGGGCTAGGGCTGATTCTTGCCGAGATTGGCGGCGTGAATGTCGATATCGGCACGCGTGCGCAGGCTGCCGACGTAGGCTTCCAGCTGGCGCGCGCCCGCGGTTTGGACCGCTCGCGCGCGCTCGGCGGTCTTCTGCGCCTCCGGGCGCGGCTCGGGTTCGAGCACCTTGACCACCCGGTACAGCATGTAGCCTTCGGTGCCGCGCGCGGCACCGGCGTACGCCGGCAACTTGCCGGGATCCGCGGCCATGATCTGGCGCAGGGCACCGGCCGGAACGCCCTGCGGGCTGCGCCGGGTGACCGCCTTGGAGGGTCCCCAGCTCACGCCGGCGTCCGTGCCCTGACGCAATTCGGCGAGCTTCGCGTTACCCGCCTTTTGCGCGAGCACCGACGCCTCCTCGGCGCGCAGCTTGCGCTCGATATCGGCGCGCACCTCCTCGAACTTGCGCTGCATCTCGGGCTGGTGCTCGAGCACGCGCGCCGCCACCAGCGTGTTCGGGGCCACCTCGACCGCGTCGGTATTGCGCCGCGTCTTCAGCGCGTCGTCGGCGAACAGCGCCGCCAGCAGCTTCGGGTGCGCGATCACGCCGGCCTCGGGCGCCGGTGTGCGCCCGATCCAGCCGCTGTCGCGCAGGGGCAGCTTGAAACGCTCGGCCGCCGGTCCGAGGCTGTCGGGCTGCTCATACACCATGTTGCTGAAAGTTTCCGCCGACTCCACGAAGCGGCGTGCGCCGCGCTCGCGGGCGAGATCCGCCGCCAGTTCGGCGCGCACCTCGGCCAACGGCCGCCCCGATTCGGGCTGCACGCCGGTCACGCGGATGATGTGCCAGCCGAACTCGCTTCGCACCGGGTCGCTGATCTCGCCTTGCTTCAGCCGGAAGGCTGCCTCCTCGAACGGGCCCACCATCATGCCGCGGGCAAACAAGCCCAGGTCGCCGCCCTTCTGCGCGGATCCCGGATCCTGCGAGTTTTGCTTTGCCAGGTCGCCGAAGCGCGCCGGGGCCTTGCGCAGTTCGGCAGCGAGCTTGCGCGCCTGCTCCTCGGACTGCACCAGGATATGGCTGGCGCGGCGCTGCTCGGCCACGCGGTATTGGCTGGCACGTGCCTCGTAGGCCGCCTTCAGCTCCGATTCGGGGATCGCCTCGCGCGCGCCGAGGACCTCCGCGGAAAGCACCAGGTACTGGGCCCGCACGCGCGCCGGAACGCGAAACTCCGCGGGGTTCGCGTCGAAATACGCTTTCGCCTGCGCTTCAGTCACGCGCACCTGGGCCAACAGGGGCTGCGCCGCGACCAGCGCCTCTTGCACGTCGCGGCGCTCGTCTTGCAACGCGGCAAGGCGCTCGGCCACCGTGCGCGAGACGATCGCCGTGCCGCCGATCGCCTCGGTCAGCTGCGTCAGCGCGAGATCCTGGCGCAGACGCGCCTCGAACATCTGCGGGGTCTGGTTCATGGTGCGCAGCCGCGTCTCGTATTGGGCGCGAGAGAAGCCCTTCTCGTCCTGAAATGCGGGCACCGCGAGGATGGTCTCGCGCAGCACGTCATCGCTCACTGCGAGCCGGGCGCGCAGGGCCGCGTCGGCCACCACGCGCTGCGCGACGAGCGAATCCAGCAGCGCGCGCCGCGCTTCCGGGGTATCGAGCGCCTCGACGTCGATGCTGGCGCCGAAAGCGGTGCGCAGGCGATCCTGCTGCTGGCGCAACGCGTCGGCGAACTCGGACTGCGAGATGCCGGAGCCGTTCACGGTGGCGACGTCGTTGCGGCTGCTCATCGAGCCCGTATAGGCTTCCAGCCCGAAGAACGCGAACGGGATCACCATCAGGACGAGCACCCCCTGCACCAGCCGCTTGCGCTTGTGTATGAGTTCGAACATCTCTTACGATTTCAGCCAAGTGTGGCGGAGCGGACGGGACTCGAACCCGCGACCCCCGGCGTGACAGGCCGGTATTCTAACCAACTGAACTACCGCTCCGAATCCGTGGTGGGTGCTGACGGGGTCGAACCGCCGACATTCGCCGTGTAAGAGCGACGCTCTACCAACTGAGCTAAGCACCCCGCGAAAAGGGGCGCTAGTTTATCGCGTCCTTGAGCGCCTTGCCAGCGCGGAACTTGGGCACGCGCGCCGCCGCGATCTGCAGCGCCTCGCCGGTCTTCGGGTTGCGCCCGGCGCGCGCGGCGCGCTGCCCCGGGTAGAAGGTGCCGAAGCCGACCAGCGTCACCGCCTGGCCTTTCCTGAGATTGGTCTTCACCGCGCCCACCAGGGCGTCCACCGCGCGCTCGGCGGCAAGCTTCGACAATTCCGCCTGCTGTGCGATGTGCTCGATCAGGTCCGCTTTGTTCATCGCTCGGGCCTCTGCGGTCTAGTGCTTGACCGCGGTGGTGCTGCCCGGCTTGTCCTCGGCGGGCGGCAGCGGCGCGGCTTCTTCCGGCACCGGCAGGGGTGCGGGCATGCGCTCGAGCGCCAACTCCAGCACCTTGTCGATCCACTTCACCGGCAGGATCTCGAGGCGGTTCTTGACGTTGTCCGGAATCTCGACCAGGTCCTTCAGGTTCTCGTCCGGGATCAGCACCGTCTTGATGCCGCCGCGGTGCGCGGCCAGCAGCTTTTCCTTCAGGCCGCCGATCGCCAGCACCTCGCCGCGCAACGTGATCTCGCCGGTCATCGCCACGTCGGCGCGCACCGGGATGCCGGTCAGGACAGACACCATCGCCGTGGCGATGCCGATGCCCGCACTCGGCCCGTCCTTGGGCGTCGCGCCCTCGGGCAGGTGGATGTGGATGTCGTTCTTCTGGTAGAAGTC
>DASTTC010000110.1:0-3747 GCA_035760345.1 Burkholderiales bacterium
GCCAGCCCCTGGCGCGCGGCGAGCGCGGCGAGCTGGCGCTCCACCACCCCGGGCGCGATGCGCTTGCCGCGCGCGCCGACGAACAGCGCCTTCTCGCCCGGCGCGGCGAGCTGCGCGCGCACTTGCAGCCACGCTTCGAGCGCCGCCGTCGCGCGCGCGCCCACCGGCACGGTGCGCGTCTTCGAGCCCTTGCCGGTGACCGTCACCTCGCCCGCTTTCAAGTCCAACCGCCCGTCGCCCAGGTCGAGCGCCACCAGTTCGGCGAGGCGCAGCCCCGAGGAGTACATGAGCTCGAACATCGCGCGGTCGCGCGCCGCCGCCGGTGTGTCGTCGGTGCCCGCCTCGAGCAGCCGCGCCACCTGCTCCACCGAGAGCGCCTTCGGCAGGCGCCTGCCCGGCTTGGGCGCGCGCACGCCCTCCACCGGGTTGGCGCCGAACCCCTTGTGGCGCGCAAGCCACCGGTACAGGCCGCGCCAGGCCGAGAGCAGGCTCGCCAGGGACCGGGGCGACAGCCCTTTCGCGTGCATCTGCGCGACATGGCGACGCACTTGAGCGGTATCGAGCGCCGCGAGGCGCGTTTCGCCCAGCAGCCCGAGCAGCGCGGCCAGGTTTCTGGCGTAGATGTCGAGGCTGCGCGGCGCGAGGCGCCGCTGGTGCTCGAGCGCGCCGAGGTACTCGCGAATCGCGGGCGCGTCAGGGTGCGTGGCCGCGCCCTCAGAGCCGCGCGGCGAGCGCCGCCGCGGCGAGCTCGCCGATGCGCCGCAGGTACAGCGTGCCCATCTCGGCGTAGAAGCGCTGCGCGTCTTCGCTGCCCATCGCCAGCAGGCCGTAATGCCGGGCCGCGCCGAGCGGCACCAGCGCCACCGAGCGCACGTGTTCGCGCGCATCGCCGAACCACCCGAGGAACGGGCTGCCGCCCGCGGGGCCGCAGGCCGGCCCGCCCATCGCCTCCACCTGCACGCGCAGCGCCTCGTCCACCGGCGCGCCCTCGGGGGCGCCCGCGGGCAGCTCGCGCCCCCACAGCCTGAGCGCCACGTGCGGCACGGCGAAGTCCTCGCGCAGGTGGAACTGCAGCGCCTGCGACGCGGCCGCGAAATCGCGCGCCGCCACCTGGCCCACCGCGAGCCGGTGCACCTTCTCGCCGATGGCGTCGTTGTCCTCGCCGAACTTGAGCAGCTCGGAAAGCTTGCCTTCGAGCACCTTCACCCGCTCGCGCAGCGAAAGTATCTGGCGCTCCGACAGCGGGATCGCGCGCCCGCCGTAGGGATGCGGCACGTAGATGGTCTCGAGCAGCTCCGGGTGCTGGTCGAAGAACTGCGGGTGGGTGCGCAAGAACTGGGCGACTTCTTCTGCGGTCATGGCAGCCCTTGTAGCTCGATGGTTCCCTCGAACACGGCGTGCGCGGGGCCCTTCATCCAGACGGCATTGTCGCCGCCGCCCCAAGCGATGGTCAACGCTCCGCCGCGCGTCTGTACGCGCACCGGCGAATCCAGCAAGCCGCGCGCGATGCCCGCCACCGCCGCGGCGCAGGCGCCCGTGCCGCAGGACAGCGTCTCGCCCGCGCCGCGCTCCCACACGCGAAGGCGGATGGCATGGCGATCGACGACCTGCGAGTAGCCCGCGTTGACGCGATCCGCAAAGCGCGCGTGCTGCTCGAGGAGCGGCCCCTGCGTGGTCACCGGCGCGGCCGCCACGTCGGCGACCTGTTGTACCGCGTGCGGATTGCCCATGGAAAGGATGGCGAGCTCGACGCGCGCGCCCGCCACCTCGAGCGCCTGCACCAGCGGCGCTTGCAGCCGCGGCGGCCCCATGTCGACGCTCACTTCGCCGTCGTCTTCGAGCCGCGGAACGATCGTGCCGCCCAGCGTCTGCACGCGCAGCGCCTTTTCTTGCGTCAGGCCCTTCGCGTGCGCGAACTTCACGAAGCAGCGCGCGCCGTTGCCGCACTGCTCCACTTCGCCGCCGTCGGCGTTGAAGATGCGGTAGCGAAAGTCGTGCCCCGGGGCGGTGGGCTGCTCCACCACCAGCACCTGGTCGCAGCCCACGCCGAAATGCCGGTCGGCCAGGCGTCGCAGCTGCTCGCGCGCCAGCGCGAAAGGCTCGCGCGTGCAGTCGAGGACGACGAAGTCGTTCCCCGCGCCTTGCATCTTGGTGAACTCGACGAGCACCACCCGACTACAAACACGCGCGCAGCGTGGCGGCCACGTGCCGGACCTGCTCGTCGGTGAGCTGCGGATAGATCGGCAGCGAGAGCACTTCGCGCGCCGCGGCCTCCGATTCGGGCAGCGCGAGGCCGGCGAAATCGCTCGCGTACACCGGCTGCCGGTGCAGCGGGATCGGGTAGTACACGCCGCTCGAGACGCCGGCGTCGGCGAGCGCCTTTTTCGCCGCGTCACGCTGGTGCGCGGCGATGCGCACGGTGAACTGGTGGTAGGCGTGCGCGCCGCGGCCGTGCTCGGCGGGCAGCTCGAGCGGCGCGCCGGCCAGCAGCTCGCGATAGCGCGCGGCATGCGCGCGGCGCCCGTCGTTCCAGCGCGCAAGCCGCGGCAGCTTCACGCGCAGCACCGCCGCCTGCAGCTCGTCCAGGCGGCTGTTGTAGCCGATCTCCTCGTGCAGGTAGGTCTGCCGGCTGCCGTGGTGGCGCAGCATGCGCAGGCGCGCATCGTGCGTCGCCTCGCGCGTGGTCAGCATCCCAGCGTCGCCGTAGGCGCCGAGGTTTTTCGTCGGGTAGAACGAAAAGCAGCCGAAATCGCCCCAGGCGCCCGCGGCGCGCCCGTCCCAATCGGCGCCGATCGCCTGCGCGCAGTCTTCGATCAGCACCAAATTCCTGCGCGCGCACACTTCGGCGATCGCCGGCAGCTCGGCGCACTGGCCAAACAGGTGCACCACGATCACCGCGCGCGTGCCCGGGGTGAGCGAGCGCTCGAGCGTCTGCGCCGTGAGGTTGAAGGTGGCGCGATCGATGTCGGCGAACACCGGCGTCGCGCCGACGTAGGAGATCGCTTCCGCCGTGGCGATGAAGGTGAAGGCGGGCGTCACCACCTCGTCGCCCGGCCCGATGTCGGCCGCGCGCAGCGCGAGGTGCAGCGCATCGGTGCCCGAATTGCAGGCCACCGCGTGCGGCACGCCGGTGAGCGCGGCGATTTCGCGCTCCAGCGCCGCGCCCTCCGGCCCGAGGATGAAGTGCCCCGAGGCGATCACGCGCTCCACGGCCGCGCGCACCTCGGCGCCCACCTCGGCTTGCTCCGCGGCCAGGTCGAGGATCGGGACCTTCATGTCGCCGCCGCCTTGAAGCGCTCGAGGCGCGCGCGCACCAGGCGCCCGACTTCCAGCGCCAGCGCCAGCGCGCGGCGCCCGTCCTCGCCGCCGACCAGCGGCGAGCGGCCGCTGCGCACGGCGTCGGCGAAGTTGGCGAGCTCCGCGCGCAGCTCGTCGCGATCTTCGTACGCCGACTCGGATTCCACGATGTCGCCCCTCCTCGGGTCGCGCCGCGCCATGCGCAGCTTGCCCGCCTGCAGGTCGGCCGAGGCGTAGCCGTCGTGCTGGAACACGCGCAGCTTTCTCACCGGCGCCTGGCTCACGCGGCTCGCCGAGAGGTTGGCGACGCAGCCGTCGGCGAACTCCAGGCGCACGTTGGCGATGTCGATCGAGTCGGTGAGCACCTGGAAGCCGCAGGCCGAGACCTGCGCCAGCTCGCTTTTCACCAGGGAGAACACCAGGTCGATGTCGTGGATCATGAGATCGAGC
>DASTTC010000111.1:0-10428 GCA_035760345.1 Burkholderiales bacterium
GCGCGCGCGGCAGCCGCTCCAGCGCGGCCCGGTCGAGAAGGTCGCAAGCGATGCACTCGATGCCGTCGCGTTCGAGCCGCCCGCGCAGGCCGGTCTCGGAGAAGCGCGCCACGCCGATCACGCGCCGCGCCGGGTCGGCGCGCTTCGCCATGCGCGCGAGCGTCGGGCCCATCTTGCCGCCGACGCCGAGCACCATCAGGTCGCCGGGCGCGCGCGCGAGGTCGGCCTCGAGCGCGGCGCTCGGCGCGCTCATGAAGTCCTCGAGCGCCTCGACGTCGGCGAAGCGCTGCGGCAGCGCTGGCGGCATCCGGCCGTGCATCCTCTACTCCATGCCGAGCAGCTTGTAGATGCGCCGCGTGTATTCGCCGAAGCGCTCGTGCGTCTTCATGTCGAGCGTGCGCGGGTACGGCAGCTCGATGGCGAAGTTGTCGGCCATCTTCGCCGGGCCCGCGGTCAGCACGACGACGCGCGAGCCGAGGAACACGGCCTCGGAAATGCCGTGCGTGACGAAGACGATGGTCTTCTTCGACTCGCGCCAGATGCGCAGCAGCTCGAGGTTCATCTTCTCGCGCGTCAGCGCATCCAGCGCGCCGAAGGGCTCGTCCATCAGCACGAGCTTGGGGTCGTGCACCAGCGCGCGCGCGATGGCCGCGCGCTGCTGCATGCCGCCGGAGAGCTCGTAGGGATACTTGTCCTCGTTGCCGCCGAGGCCGACCAGCGCCAGGAGCCCGCGCGCCCGCTCGCGCGCCTCGCCCATCGGCAGGCCGAGGATCTCCGCGGGCAGCAGCACGTTCTCGAGGATGCGGCGCCACTTGAGCAGGAGCGGCGCCTGGAACACCATGCCCACGTCGCGCGACGGGTCGAAGGCATGCTCGGCCGAGCCGATCTTCACCTCGCCGCCGTCGTGCCCGTGCAGCCCGGCGAGGATCTTGAGCAGCGTCGACTTGCCGCAGCCCGAGGGCCCGACCAGCGACACCAGGTCCCCGGGCATGACGTCGAAGGTGGCATCGGAGATGGCGAGATGCTCGGCGCGGCCGCTGCGGTAGATCTTCTTCACGCCGAGCAGCTGGATGAAGGGCTGCGTCATTCCAGCCTTGCGTCCTTGACCACCAGCAGGCGCTCCAAGGCCAGCACGAAGCCGTAGAGCAGCATGCCGAGCAGCGTGATCAGCAGCACCGCCATGAACATGGCGGGCGTGTCGAGCGTGACCTGCACCTGCAGCATCAGGTAGCCGAGGCCCTTGTCCGAGCCGAGGAACTCGCCGACGACGGCGCCCGCCACTGCCAGGATGGCGCCCACCTTCATGCCGGCGAAGATGTAGGGCAGCGCGCCAGGCAACTGCACCTTGGTGAAAAGTTGCCAGCGCGAGCCCTTGAGGGACCTCACCAGGTCGAGCAGCTCGGGCTCGGTCTCGCGCAGGCCCCGGGCCGTGGTGAGCAGGATCGGGAACACGCAGATGGAGAACGCCATGATGCTGTTGGGGACAATGCCGTACTTGAACCATACGATGATCAGGGGGCCGAGGGCCACCTTGGGGATCATGTTGAGCGACACCAGCAGCGGCATGAAGAACGATTCCAGTGCCTTGGACCAGGTGAACACCAGCGCCAAGCCGACGCCGACCACCAGTGCGAGGAAGTAGCCGCCGAAGATCTCCGTGGCCGTGACCGCGGCATTGGTCCACCAGCCGTAGTCCGGCTCCAGCAGGGCCTCCAGCGTCGCGCCCGGCGAGGGCATGACGAACTGGGGCACGTCGCCCAGCTTGACGAACAGGTACCACGCCAGTACCAGCGCGACATGCGCCAGCACCGCGAACGTGTAGCGTTGCAGGTTCTCGTTCATGCATCCCCCGGAGTCGGCTGGGTTCCTCGGCCGTATTCTGGCGCAGCCGGCGGCCCTCGGCCAGTCGCCGACCTGTTAACCGGGCGGTTAACCCTGCGCGCCATTGACGCTGTGAAAAGGCGCCGATACCATCGCTGCATCGATTGCCCGAGGAGCTCCCCATGCGCACATTGCTCGTCACGGCGCTTGCCGCCGCCGCGTTCGCCGCCCCCGTCGCGGCCCAGACCAAGCTCGATTTCATCCTCAACTGGGTGCCGGGCGGCGATCACGCCCCCTACTACTACGCCAAGGCCCAGGGCTGGTACGCCAAGGAAGGGCTCGATGTGAACCTGGAGCCCGGCAAGGGCTCGATGCTGGCGGTGCAGAAGGTCGGCGCCGGCGCCAACCCGATCGGCCTCGCGGACATGGGCAACGTGCTCATCGCCAAGGGCAAGGGCGCCAACACGGTCGGCGTGTTCAACGTCTACGCCAACTCGCCGCAGGGGCTGTACTGGCTGAAGAGCTCGGGCATCAAGGGCATCAAGGACTTTGCCGGCAAGAAGATCGGCAATCCGGCGGCCGACGGCGCGCGCCCGATGTGGCCGGCGCTCGCCAAGGCGAATGGCGTCGATCCGAAGTCGGTGATCTGGGTGAACGTGGACGCCAACGCCAAGCTCTCGGCGCTGAAGGCCAAGTCGATCGACATCACCACGTCGTTCTACAACATCCACCACATCTTCCAGCGCGAGCTGGGGGCGGACATGGGCTTCGTCGCCTGGCGCGAGGTGGGCCTCAACCCCTACGGCAACTCGGTGGTGGTGAACGCCGATTTCCTGGCGAAGAACAGGCCGGCAATCGCAAAGTTCGTCAAGGTGACGCAGCACGCCTTCGCCACCTGCGTGAAGGACCCCAAGCCCTGTGTACAGGCGCTGGTGGACGCCAACGGCGCGCTCAAGTTCGACAACGAGATGACCAACTGGAGCCTGGTCGAGGTGCTGATGAGCGACAAGTCCTCTAAATCCGTCGCGCTCGGCATCCACGACGACGCCCGCATGAAAGCCGATTACGAGCTGGTGCGCGACTATGTCGGCATCGACAAGCCCTTCGACGTGAAATCCGTCTACACCAACGAATTCCTCGACCGCTCGGTCAAGATGACGAAATGAGGCGTTAATTGCGCCGGGGCGTGAACCACTCCAGCAGGCGTCGCCAGAACCGGCTTAGCGATCCTGCGGGCGCTTGCGCCGCAGCGCGCGCCGGCGGGACCGCGCCAAAGCGCTTCTGAAGGGAGTCGGCGAACTGGGCGGCCCGCTCGGTCGCCCGCTTCTCGAAGAGCCGGTCCACGATCGGCTTGAGTTGTCCCGTTCCCGTCACGTCGAAGAGCGCGCGCAGCTCGGTGCCGTTGGCCGCCTTCTCCAGGCTGACGTCGATGTTCATGGTGAGGTGCTCCGCCCGGGCGGTGGCATGCAGCCGGCGCGGCGGGTCCTCCGAATCGATGCTTGCCCTTAGCGTGAGCACCATCGGGATGACGCCAACCTTTTCCTTCACGGTCAGGTCGGCGCTGCGACCGTCCAGCAACACGATCTTCTCGACGCCGGGGATGCAGGTGCACAACGACTCCATGTCGCGAATGAACTTCCACAGCTCCGGCGGCTGGGCGTTGACGGTGAAGCGCGCCTCGCGTTGCGGCACTCACTGCCACCATTTCTTGAGCTTGAAGTCCTCCGCGATCACGCCGGCCGCATTGTGCCCCGCCCCGGCATGCACGCCGCCGCCGGGATGGCAGTAGCCGCCGCACATGTAGAGGCCTTCCACGGGGCTGCGGTAGCTTGACCAGCCGGCGAATGGCCTGAAATAGCCCATCTGGTCGGGCGTCATGTCGCCGACCACATCGACGCCGTCCACCATGTTGTCGTTGTGCCGCACGGTGTCGGTAGGGTCCTGGATCGTCATGGCGAGGATCTTGTGCTTGGTCATGTTCGGCGCGTAGGACCGCCATAACTCCAGGCAATGCGCGGCATATTCGTCGCGCACGCTCTTCCATCCCTGCGGCCCTTCCTGCGCCAGCGCGTACGGCGCGTACTGCCAGACTAGGACGGTGTGCTTGCCCGGCGGGGCCTGCGATGGATCGAAGAGGGTCGGCAGCGTGATCTGCAGCATCTCCCTGCGGGGCGGCTTGCCGGCCGCGATTTCCTGGTAGGCCTGTACCTGGTCGGCGACGGTGCCGCAGAACATTTCCTGGCTGAAGGCCCGGTTCACGTGCGGGTTGTCGGCGCCGGCCCGATATTGGGGCGGCTCCGACACCGCGAGGTGCAGGCAAAAGAGCGATCGCCCGCGCGAATGGTAGTTCCTGACCCGGGTGGCGAAGGCGGGCGGCAGGTGCTCCTCCCCGACCATCTGCAGGAAGCTCTTCTTCGGCTCGACATTGGTGATCACCGCCTTCGCGGCCTCGAACCGCGTGCCGTCGCCCAGCTCCACGCCGAATGCCCTGTTGTCGCGCACGAGGATGCGCTTCACGCCCGCGCCGGTCTTCACCAGGCCGCCGGCGCCCTCGACGACGCGCCGCAGGCCTTCCGCCAGTTGCTGCGAGCCTCCCACGCAGATCGGCGCCTCGGCCTTGAGGATGCGGAACAGGCAGATCCAGCCCTGCCCGAAGGCATCCGGCGGGAAGCCCAACACCGTCATGCGCGCGAGGAAGTGCACCTTGACCTGCTCGTTTTCGAACAGTTCGTCGAGCAGCTGCACCGGCGTGCTCGCCTGCCACTGCATCAGCGCGCGGCCCTCGTCCGACTTCTCCAGCTCGGCCGTCTGCAGCGAAGGCGGCAGCGGCGGCGAGTACATGAGCGGCAGGTAGGTCGAGTCGATGAATTCGCCGTAGTCCTCCACCAGCTGCGTGAAGGTCCGCGCGTCCCGCGCGGAGAACCTGGCGATCTCGGCGGCCATCTGCGCGGGATCGCGGTACATCACGAGGCACCTGCCGTCCGGGAAGATCGTGCCGCGCAGGTGATCGGGGTAGACGTAGCGCACGCCGTTGCGCTCGAGTTCGAGGTCGCGATACACGGGGCTGAGCGGGATGTTGGTGTGGACCATCGAGCAGATGTTGTGCCTGAAGCCCGGCAGCGTGGCCTCGGCAGTGTGGCAGCTGCCGCCGACCCGGTTGTCGCGCTCGAGGACGAGGACCCTGGCCCCGGCCTTGGCGAGGTAGCCCGCGCAGGCGAGGCCGTTGTGCCCGGAGCCGATGATGATGAAATCGTTGGACACGACGGGCAACTTCAGTCAGTCCCCGACCGCGAGGTCAGGACGACGCAGCGAGGCTTTCCCGCAGGTAGAGCTGATAGGCCGGCGTCGGACTGATGCGCCCGAGCTTCTCCGCGAATTCGGTCATGGGTTCTTGACTGCGTCGAAGATATCGTCCGACAATCCGACACGATTGGCAATAGCGCCCGAAGAGGTGCGATGCTGCAGTTCCACCAGGAGGAGGAAGCAATCGAACCGATTGCGGCAAAGGCGTTGCTGCGCGTGGACGGGGTCGGTGTGCGCTTCGGCGGTATCGTCGCGCTCGACGGCGTGAGCTTCGATGTCGAGCCGGGACGCATCGTCGGACTCATCGGTCCCAACGGCGCCGGCAAGACGACGCTGTTCAATTGCCTGTCGCGCTTGTACGAATGCGGCAGCGGCGACATCCTGTTCAACGGCACCTCGCTCCTGCAGGTGCCCAAGCACGGCATCGCCACGCTCGGCATCGGCCGCACCTTCCAGAACGTGGCGCTGTTCAGGACCATGACGGTGCTCGACAACGTGATGATCGGGCACCACAGCCGCACCAAGAGCGGCTTTCTGCTCAACGCGCTGCGCACGCCCCTGGTATTGCACGAGGAACGCGCGACGCTGGAAAAGGCGCGGTCCCTCATCCGCTTTCTCGGGCTCGAGGCGGTCGCCGGGGCGCGCGTCGCGGATTTGCCCTTTGGCACGGCGAAGCGCGTGGAGCTCGCCAGGGCGCTGGCGAGCGACCCCAAGCTCCTGCTGCTGGATGAGCCGGCCAGCGGCCTCAACCACGAAGAAGTCGGCGATCTCGGCGTGCTCATCCAGGAAATCCGCGACCGCCTGGGGCTCACGGTGCTGCTGGTCGAGCACCACATGAGCCTGGTGATGAGCATCTCGGACCGCGTGGTGGCGCTCAATTTCGGCCGCAAGATCGCCGAGGGCACGCCCGGCGAGGTGCAGGCACACCCCGAAGTGATCCAGGCCTACCTCGGCGGAGCGGCGCACTGATGGCGGCGTTTCTGGAAATCGCCAAGCTGCATGCGTCCTACGGCCCGACGCGCGTGCTGCACGGCATCGATTTTTCGATGGACGAAGGCACCATCACGACGCTGCTCGGCGCTAACGGCGCGGGCAAGACCACGACGCTGCGGGCGCTGTGCGGCATGGTGAAGATGCAAGGGCAGGTGAGCTTTGCCGGCGGGCGGCTCGACGGCAAGGCAACGGAAGACATCGTGCGCAAGGGCATCGCCCACGTACCCGACGGCCGTGGCACCTTCGTCAACCTCACCACCGAGGAGAACCTGCGCCTGGGCGCCTACACGCGCAAGGACCGCGACGCGGTGGAGTCCGACCTGGAGCGCGTGTTCGGCTACTTCCCGCGCCTGAAGGAACGCCGCGCGCAGCAGGCCGGCACGCTCTCGGGCGGCGAGCAGCAGATGCTCGCCGTGTCGCGCGCGCTGATGCTGCGCCCGCGGCTCATGCTGCTCGACGAGCCTTCGTTCGGCCTCGCGCCGCTCATCGTGGCAGAGCTGTTCGAGATCCTGCGCACCGTGAACGAAAAGGAGAATGTCAGCATGCTGGTCGTGGAGCAGAACGCGGCGATGGCCCTGGAGCTCGCCGATCACGCCTACCTGATCGAGACCGGGCGCGTGGTGCTCTCCGGCACCGCCGGCGAGATCAAGAGCAACGACGCCGTGCGGCGCTCGTACCTGGGCTACTAGCCGTGGAAGCCTTCCTGCACCAGGTGCTCGCCGGACTCGCCACCGGCGGCATCTACGCCAGCCTCGCGCTGGCACTGGTAATGATCTACCAGGCGACGCACCTGGTGAACTTCGCGCAAGGCGAGATGGCGATGTTCGCCACCTACTTCGCCTGGAGCCTGATCAACGCCGGCATGCCGTACTGGCCGGCGTTTCTGCTCACGGTCGTGTTCGCCTTCGTGCTCGGGGTCGTCATCGAGCGCGTCATCATCCGTCCCGTGGAGAACGCGCCGGTGCTCGCGGTGGTGGTGGTGTTTATCGCGCTGCTCGTGATCCTGAACAGCGTCACCGGCTGGATCTTCAGCTACACCATCAAGACCTTCCCCAGCCCGTTTCCCGCCGAACCGATCTTCGGCCAGTACATCACCTCGCACCAGGGCGGGGCGATCGGCGTCACGCTGGTGGTGCTGCTGCTGCTCTATCTGTTCTTCCGCTACACGCCGCTCGGCCTCGCGCTGCGCGCCGCCGCGCAGAATCCTGATTCGGCGCGGCTCGTAGGCATCCGCGTGGGCTGGATGCTGGCGCTCGGCTGGGGGCTCGCGGCGGCCATCGGCGGCGTGGCCGGGATGATGGTGGCGCCGATCGTCTTTCTCGACCCGAACATGATGGGCGGGGTGCTGCTCTACGCCTTCGCCGCGGCGCTGGTCGGCGGCATCGACAACCCGGCGGGCGCGGTGTTCGGCGGCTTCCTCGTCGGCGTGCTCGAGAACGTGCTCGGCGCCTTCGTCATCGGCAACGAGCTGAAGCTCGCCGTGGCGCTGGTGCTGATCATCGGCGTGCTGGTGGTCAGGCCCTCGGGCTTCTTCGGCAAGGTGCTGGTGACGCGCGTATGAGCCGCCGCCAACTCATCCTGCTCGCCGTGCTGCTGCTCGCCGCCTGCGCGCTGCCGTTCCTGGTCAGCAACTACCGCACGTTCCAGTTCACGTTGGCGCTCGTGTACTCGATCGCGCTGCTCGGCCTGAACATGCTCACCGGCTACAACGGCCAGATCTCGCTCGGCCACGGCGCGTTCTATGCCATCGGCGCCTACACCGCGGCCATCCTCATGGATCAGTTCGGCATGCCCTACTGGGCCACGCTGCCGATCGCGGCCGTGGTTTGCCTGGTCGCCGGGTTTCTGTTCGGCCTGCCGGCCTTGCGCCTCGAAGGCCTGTACCTCGCGCTCGCCACGTTCGCGCTCGGCGTCTCGCTGCCGGCGCTGCTCAAGTACCATCACCTGGAAAAATGGACCGGGGGCGTGCAGGGCATCGTCATCAACAAGCCCGACCCCCCCTTCGGCTTGCCGCTCGACCCCGACCAGTGGCTGTACTTCTTCACGCTCGCGATCGCGGTGCTGATGTTCGTGCTCGCCTGGAACATGCTGCGCGGGCGCATGGGGCGCGCAATGGTCGCGATCCGCGACCAGCACATCGCCGCCGAGGCGATGGGCATCAACACGGCGATGGTGAAATCGCTCACCTTCGGCGTCTCGGCGATGTATACCGGAATCGCCGGTGCGTTGGGCGCGATCGCCATCCAGTACGTGGCGCCCGACAGCTTCAACATCTTCCTGTCCATCGTGTTCCTGGTCGGCATCGTCGTCGGCGGGCTCGCCTCGATCTCGGGCGCAATCTACGGGGCGCTGTTCATCCAGTTCGTGCCCAACATCGCCGACGAGATCTCCAGGGCCGCCCCCTGGGCGATCTTCGGCATATTCCTGCTCGGCTTCGTGTACCTGATGCCGATGGGGGTCGCAGGCGCCGTGCGCATGGCCCTAGCGCGGCTGAAGCGGAAGGCGCAAAATAGCCCCACGAGATCCACCTGAGGAGGAGGAAACCATGAAGCTCGTACCCATCGCAGCACTGCTCGCGGTCGCGCTCGCGTCGCCAGCCGCCTTGGCGCAGAAAAAGTACGACCCGGGCGCCAGCGACAAGGCCATCAAGATCGGCAATACCAACCCCTACAGCGGACCGGCGTCCTCTTACGGCACCATTGGCAAGTCGATCGGCGCCTACTGGAAGATGGTGAACGACAAGGGCGGCATCAATGGCCGCAAGATCGAATGGATCTCCTACGACGACGGCTACAGCCCGCCGAAAACAGTGGAGATGGTGAGGAAGCTGGTCGAGCAGGATCAGGTGCTGCTGCTGTTCCAGACGCTCGGCACGCCGCCCAACACCGCGATCCACAAGTACATGAACTCGAAGAAAGTGCCGCAGGCATTCGTCGCCACCGGCGCAACGAAGTGGAACGATCCGCGCAACTTCCCCTGGACCATGGGCTGGCAGCCGAACTACCAGACCGAGGGGCGCATCTACGCCGAGCACATCCTGAAGAACAACCCCAAGGCGAAGATCGGCGTTCTCTACCAGAACGACGACTACGGCAAGGACTATCTCAAGGGATTCAAGGATGGCCTGGGCGACAAGGCCGCGAGCATGATCGTGAAGGAGGTCTCCTACGAGGTGACCGACCCGACGGTCGACTCGCAGATCGTGCAGCTGCAGGCCTCCGGCGCGGACACGTTCTTCAACATCACCATCCCCAAGTTCGCGGCGCAGGCGATCCGCAAGGCTTACGACACCGGCTGGAAGCCGACGCACTACCTGAACAACGTGTCGGCGTCGATCGGCTCGGTGCTCAAGCCCGCAGGCATGGATAAATCGGTCGGCCTCATTTCCACTCAGTACTTCAAAGACCCGCAGGACGCGCAGTGGAAGGACGATCCCGCGGTGCAGGAGTGGCGCACCTTCATGGCCAAGTACTATCCCGAGGGCAACTTGCTCGATCCCTTCAACATGTACGGCTACCTCGTGGCCTCGACGCTGCACGAGGTGCTGAAGAAAGCGGGCGACAACCTCACACGCGTAAACGTCATGAAGCAGGCCGCGAGCCTGCAGGGCTACCGCCCCGAGGGCTTGCTGCCGGGAATCCGCATCAACACCGGCGCCAACGACTTCGCGCCGGTCGAGTCGGAACAGCTGATCCGCTTCAACGGCCAGCAGTGGGAGCGCTTCGGCCCGATCCTAGGCAAGTAATCGCCTAGCCGAGCTCCGGGCCGGCGGGGCAGAACACCAGCCCCGCCTCGCCCGGCGCGACGGCCGCGCCGCGCACCATGCGCGTGAACGGCCGCTGGAACGCGAAGCCGAGAGACTCGAGCCAGGAGATCAATCCCGGCTCGCGATCGACGATGTCGAGGTACAACGGCGGCGGCACGACCGCCAGCGCCGCTGCCAGCAATGCGCGCGCCGCGCCGGCATCGCGCGCCACCAGCGGGCCGATCTGGCACGCTTCGCGCCCGTCGCGGCCCAGCATGAACCCGTCCGGACCCGTCGCACCCTCGAACACGAGTGCCGCCCGCGGCAAGCGCGCCGCCAGCGCGCGCAGGAGTATTTCGCGGCTCGCGCCGAAGGCGCGCGCGTCGAGCGCGAGCAGCTCCGGCCAGTCGCTTTCGCGCAGCGCGCGCACGCGCGAGGGACGCTCGAGGGCGGCCGGCGAGCGCTGCAGCTGCAGTCGCCGAAAGCCCCAGGTATCGACAAAGCCTTCCTGCACGTACACCGCGCGGCCCGCCGGCGTCGCATCCAGGATCGGCGTCAGCGCCCGC
>DASTTC010000112.1:0-2508 GCA_035760345.1 Burkholderiales bacterium
ACGCTGTGGGAGCGCAAGCTCATCGGCTGGATGCAGATCCGCATCGGGCCCAACCGCGTCGGCCCGCTGGGGCTGCTGCAGCCGATCGCCGATGGCGTGAAGCTGCTGTTCAAGGAAATCATCGTCCCGACGAACGCCAGCAAGGGCCTGTTTGTCCTGGCGCCGGTGATGATGCTGATGCCGGCCCTCGCCGCCTGGGCGGTGATCCCGTTCGCCCCCGAGCGGGTGCTGGCCGATGTCAACGCGGGGCTGCTGTACGTGCTGGCGCTCAGCTCGATGGGCGTGTACGGCGTGATCATCGCGGGATGGGCCTCCAACTCGAAGTACGCGTTCCTCGGCGCCATGCGCTCGGCGGCGCAAATGGTGTCCTACGAGCTCGCCATGGGCTTCGCGCTGGTGGTGGTGCTGATGGTCTCGGGGAGCCTGAACTTCTCCGACATCGTGAACGCCCAGGATCGGGGGCGCTTCGCCGGCATGGGGCTCAATTTCCTGTCCTGGAACTGGCTGCCGCTGCTGCCGATGCTGCTGGTGTACTTCATTTCGGGCGTGGCGGAGACCAACCGTGCGCCGTTCGACGTGGTGGAGGGTGAATCCGAGATCGTCGCCGGGCACATGGTCGAGTACTCGGGCATGAGCTTCGCCCTGTTCTTCATGGCCGAATACATGAACATGATCCTCATCGCCACGCTGACGGTGCTGATGTTCTTCGGCGGCTGGCTGCCGCCGATCGACAGCGCGCTGGCGAATGCCATTCCGCCGTTCCTGTGGCTGCTGGCCAAGGTGTTCCTGGTGGTGTCCATGTTCCTGTGGATTCGCGCCACCTTTCCGCGCTATCGCTACGACCAGATCATGCGCCTGGGCTGGAAGGTGTTCATCCCGCTCACCCTGGTGTGGATCGCGGTGATCGGCCTGTGGATGCAGACCCCCTGGAATCCGTGGCCATGATCGCGCGCGTCGCCGATTTCTTCCGCGCCTTCCTGCTGCTCGAGCTGCTGCGCGGCCTGAGGCTCACCGGACGCCACCTGTTCGCGCGCAAGATCACGGTGCAGTTCCCCGAGGAAAAGACGCCGCAGGGCCCGCGCTTCCGCGGGCTGCATGCCCTGCGCCGCTACCCGAACGGCGAAGAGCGCTGCATCGCCTGCAAGCTGTGCGAGGCGGTATGCCCGGCGCTCGCCATCCATATCGAGTCCGAATCGCGCGCCGACGGCACGCGCCGCACCACGCGCTACGACATCGACCTCATCAAGTGCATCTACTGCGGCTTTTGCGAGGAAGCCTGTCCGGTGGACGCCATCGTCGAGACGCGCATCCTCGAATTCCACGGCGAGCAGCGCGGCGACCTGTACTACACCAAGCCCATGCTGCTCGCGGTAGGGGATCGCTACGAGGAGAGCATCGCCAGGGACCGCGCGGCCGACGCCGCGTTCCGCTGAGCGACCCCGCGATGCTCGAAACCGGGATCTTCTATGCCTTCGCCGCGGTGCTGATGTTCGCCGCGCTGCGCGTGATCACGGCGCGCAACCCGGTGCATGCCGCGCTCTACCTGGTGCTCGCCTTTTTCACCGCGGCCGGCATCTGGCTGCTGCTGCGCGCCGAGTTCCTGGCGCTGGTGCTGGTGCTGGTGTACGTCGGCGCGGTGATGGTGCTGTTCCTGTTCGTGGTGATGATGCTGGACGTCGACCACGAGCGCCTGCGCGAGGGATTCTGGCGCAACCTGCCGGTGGCGGTGGTGGTGGGCGGCATCATGGCGCTGGAGATGGTGGCGGTGCTCGCCGAGCGCTACTTCGGCGCCGCCACCCGCACGCGCGTCGTGCCGGCCGACTACAGCAACACCCGGGCGCTGGGGCGCGTGCTGTACACGCAGTACGTGTACGCCTTCGAGATCGCTGCGGTGATCCTGCTGGTGGCGATCATCGCGGCCATCGCGCTGACGCTGCGCCGGCGCAAGGACACCAAGGGCCAGGACCCGGCCGAGCAGGTGGCGGCGCGGCGCGAGGAGCGCGTGCGTCTGGTGTCGATGCCCTCGGAGGACCGCTGATGGGCGCGCTCACGCTCAACCATTTCCTGGTGCTGGGGGCGCTGTTGTTCGCCCTGAGCGTGGTGGGCATCTTCCTCAACCGGCGCAACGTCATCGTGCTGCTGATGGCGATCGAGCTGATGCTGCTCGCGGTGAACCTGAATTTCATCGCCTTCTCGCATTTCCTGGGCGACCTGGCGGGGCAGGTGTTCGTGTTCTTCATCCTGACGGTGGCCGCCGCCGAGGCGGCCATCGGCCTCGCCATCCTGGTGGTGCTGTTCAGGAACCTCGCCACCATCAACGTCGAAGACATGGATTCGCTCAAGGGATAGAGACCCGCACGGATGAAGGCCCTCTACCTCCTCGTGCCCCTGGCGCCGCTGTTTGGGGCGATCATGGCCGGCCTTTTCGGCCGCGCCATCGGCCGCGCCGGCGCGCACACGGTCACCATCCTCGGCGTGCTGGCGTCGTTCCTGGCGTCCTGCTGGATC
>DASTTC010000113.1:0-2635 GCA_035760345.1 Burkholderiales bacterium
CAGCCTGCGGGCCGTGCTCGCCGCCAGCTGCGCCCTGGCCGGCTTGCGTTTCGCGCTCATCGGCTGGGGCGTGCACTCCCTCTGGCTGCTGGTGCTGGCGCAGCTGCTGCATGCCGCGACCTTCGGCGCCTACCACGCCTCCGCCGTGGCGATCGTGCACCGCCTGTTCACGGGAGCGGTCGCGGCGCGCGGCCAGACGCTGCATTCCAGCGTGGCCTACGGCCTGGGCGGCGTCGTCGGCACCCTGCTCGCCGGCTGGAGCTGGGGCGCGCTCGGGCCGGAGCTCAGTTTCACGCTCAGCGCGCTGGCCGGACTGTTGGCTACCGCACTCATCATTTGGAAGGTGCGGGTGTAGGCTTTGCGCATGAACCTCCGATTCCTGTTGATCGCGTCCCTGTCGGCCCTCTCCGCGTGCCAGTCGGTGCAGACCACGCAACCGGGAGCGGTCGGTGTCGACCGCAAGCAATCCATGATGGTGTCTTCGGAGGACGTCAACGCCAGCGCGGCAAAGGCCTACCAGCAGCTTATTGCAGGCGCGACGCAGAAGGGCCAGGTCAATCGTGACGCCGCACAGGTCGCGCGCGTGCGGGCCGTTGCCCAGCGATTGATTCGGGTGACTGGCACATTCCGGCCCGATGCCCCGGGCTGGAAATGGGAAACGAACGTGATTTCGTCCAAAGACGTCAACGCGTGGGTGATGCCGGGCGGCAAGATCGCCGTGTACACCGGCCTGCTCGAGCGCCTGCAACCGACCGACGACGAACTGGCGGCGGTCATGGGCCACGAGATCGCGCATGCGTTGCGCGAGCACGGGCGCGAGCGCGTCTCCCAGGCACAGGGGCAGGGCCTGGTCATCGGTGTCCTCGGCGCGATCGCCGGCGTCTCGCGCACCGGGATGGATCTGACGGCACTGATGGTCGACCTGACGCTCAACAAGCCGAACTCGCGCGAGCACGAGGTCGAGGCGGATCGCGTCGGCGTCGAGCTCGCCGCGCGCGCGGGTTACGACCCACGCGGTGCGGTCAGCCTGTGGGAGAAGATGGCCAAGCTGGGCGGCGGCCAGCCCCCCGAATTCCTGTCCACGCACCCCTCGCCGTCGAACCGCATTGCCGACCTCAAAGCCTATTCCGCGAAGGTGATGCCGCTTTACCAAGCCTCCAGCGCCAAGCGCTGACCGGCGCGCGCTCCGCGCGCGTCGCTTGTGCCATAATTTGCGGTTTCTGCAGCGCCGCAAATCATGGACCGCACGCTCTACGACAAGCTTTGGGACAGCCACCTGGTGCATGCCGACGAAGACGGCACCGCGCTGATCTACATCGACCGCCACCTGGTGCATGAAGTCACCAGCCCGCAGGCGTTCGAAGGCCTGAAGCTCGCCGGCCGCAAGCCCTGGCGCATCGAATCCATCGTGGCCACCGCGGACCACAACACGCCCACCACCGGCTGGGAACGCGGGCTGGACGGCATCAGCGACCCGGTGTCGCGCATCCAGGTCGACACGCTTGACGCCAACATGCGCGGCGTCGGCGCCAAGGCGAAGGCGTACTTCCCGTTCCTCGACCGGCGCCAGGGGATCGTGCACGTGATCGGCCCGGAGCAGGGCGCGACGCTTCCCGGCATGACCGTGGTGTGCGGCGATTCGCATACCAGCACGCATGGCGCCTTCGGCTGCCTCGCGCACGGCATCGGCACCTCGGAAGTGGAACACGTGATGGCGACGCAATGCCTGGTCGGCAAGAAGATGAAGAACATGCGTGTCACCGTCGACGGTGCCCTCGCGCGCGGCGTTACGGGCAAGGACGTCGTGCTGGCGATCATCGGCCGCATCGGCACCGCCGGCGGCAGCGGACACGCAGTCGAGTTCGCCGGCAGCACGATTCGCGGGCTGTCCATGGAGGGGCGCATGACCGTGTGCAACATGGCCATCGAGGCCGGCGCGCGCGCCGGCATGGTGGCCGTGGACGACATCACCCTCGAATACCTGAAAGGCCGCCCGTTCGCTCCCACCGGCACGGACTGGGACGCCGCGGTCGCCTACTGGAAAACGCTCAGGTCCGACGACGCGGCGAAATTCGATCGCGAAATGACGCTGCGCGCAGAAGACATCCGGCCCCAGGTGTCCTGGGGCACGTCGCCCGAGATGGTCGTCGCCGTGGACGCGGAGGTGCCCGACCCCGAGCGCGAGAAGGACACCATCAAGCGCGAGGGGATGGAGCGCGCGCTGCGGTACATGGGCTTGACGCCCCGCACGCGCATTACCGACATCAAGCTGGACAAGGTATTCATCGGCTCTTGCACCAATTCACGCATCGAGGACCTGCGCATCGCGGCGGCGGTGGTGAAGGGCCGGCGCGTGGCGCCAAGCGTACGCCTCGCGATGGTGGTGCCGGGCTCCGGCCTGGTGAAGGCGCAGGCCGAGCGCGAGGGCCTGGACAAGGTGTTCAAGGAGGCGGGCTTCGACTGGCGCCAGCCGGGCTGCTCGATGTGCCTCGCCATGAACGCCGACCGGCTGGAGCCGGGCGAGCGCTGCGCGTCCACCTCGAATCGCAATTTCGAAGGCCGGCAGGGTGACGGCGGACGCACGCACCTCGTCAGCCCGGCGATGGCGGCGGCGGCGGCGGTGGCCGGCCATTTC
>DASTTC010000114.1:0-3267 GCA_035760345.1 Burkholderiales bacterium
TGATCGAGCTGTTGATCACGGTAGTGATCATCGGGATTCTCGCTGCGATCGCGTACCCCTCCTACCAGAGCTACATGGCGCGCTCGCGCCGCGCCGATGCGCAGCAGTTCGTGCAGGCGATGGATTCGCGGCAGAAGCAGATCCTGATCGAGCAGCGCGCGTATGCGACGGCACCGAACGCGCTCAACGTGGCGACCTCGGGGTGGACCTGCACCGCAACCCAGTGCGAGAGCACGTTCTACACCATCACGTTCAACCCTGCGGTGGACAATACCGACACCCCGCCCAGCTACACGATCTGCGCCTCGCCCAGGGGCAGCCAGGTCAGCGACGGCAGCCTGATCCTGACGCACACGGGTTCCAAGCAGCGGCTGACGGGCACGATTGCCTGCAGCGGCGGGACGCCGGTCTCCTGGTGAGCGCCATGCGCCGCGCCCGCGCCGCCGGCTTTACGATGATCGAATTGCTCATCGTTCTCGTTCTGGCGGGCATCCTGGCCACGGTTGCGGCCCCCAACCTGCGCGACTTGGTCGTGCGCAATCGCCTGAAGACCGTGGCTTCCGATCTTCACTTCAGCCTGACGCTCGCCCGCAGCGAGGCCATCAAGCGCAATGCGGCGGTGAGCGTCGAGCACAATGGGGGCGACTGGTCGCAGGGCTGGTCGGTGAAGTCGGGCACGGACACGATCAGCACGCAGGATCCGTACGAACAGGTGAGTGTCGGCACGCGCAACGCCGCGTACGGTACGAAGTCCTTCAGCAGCATCACGTTCTCGGGCACCGGGCGCGAAGGCTCGAGCGACGGCGCGGCCTTCCTCATCAGCGCCGCGGCCCATCCGCATATTGCGGCGCGCTGCGTGGTCATCGACCCCAGCGGCCGGCCCTCCGCGCGCCAGGACAAGGACGCGGATCCGTCCAACGGGTGCAACTGATGACGCGCGTCACGACGATGCGGCACGTCCGGCAGCGGGGCTTCACCCTGCTGGAGGTCCTGGTGTCGCTGCTGATCCTGGTGATGGGCGTGCTCGGGCTCATCGGGCTGCAGGCGCAGGCACAGATCGCGACGTTCGAGTCCTACCAGCGCGGCCAGGCGCTCATCCTGATCCAGGACATGGCGGACCGGCTGTCCACGAACCGGGGTGCGGCGGGATGCTATGCGTTCACGACCGACACCGCGAACGGGACGCCCTACTTCGGCACGGGTTACGGCGGCACGCCGGTGTGCACCGCCGCCGTCGGCACGGCCGCGACCCGGGCGGTGGCCGATGCCGACCTGCAGGCCTGGAACAATGCGCTGCAGGGCGCCGCCGAGGTCTCAGCGATCGGCCAGGTCGGCGGCGTGCTCGGCGCGCGCGGCTGCATGAGCTTCGACGCGGCGACGAACAGCTTCCGCGTGGCCGTCGCCTGGCAAGGCTCTGCGCAGACCGTGGCCCCGACCGCCGGGGATCCGTCGGCCACCTGCGCCAAGGATCTGTACGGCCCGGATACGCAGCGGCGCGAGGTGAGCGTCACGGTGCGCATCGCCACGCTGACATGAACGCCATGCCCTCCAAGCTGCGCCAGGCCGGACTCACGCTCATGGAGCTGATGGTGGCGCTCGCCATCGGCCTGATCATTCTGGTGGGTCTGGTCACGGTGTTCGGCACGTCGAACCGCACGTACCTCGAGCTGAACAAGATCGCGCAGCAGATCGAGAACGGGCGCTTCGCGGTCCAGCTGCTGACCGACGACATCGGCCTGGCCGGCTACTGGGGGCGCTCGTCGGCGCCGCTCGCGGTCCCGGGCACGCTGCCGGATCCGTGCGAGACGACTAACATGGCGCTGCTGCGTAGCGCCACGGCGCTGCAGCTCCAGGGCTACGACGCGCCCGCGTCGTCGCCGTTGTCCTGCGTGCCCGCCGCCAACCATGTTCCCGGCACCGATATCCTGGTGGTGCGCCGCGCCGGTACGCAGCTCGCAGCCGGCAACGGTGCAACAATTCCCGTCGGCGCCCTTGTACCGGCCGAGGTGTACCTGCAGGCGAACGCGGACATCAACAATAGCGCCAATCCGCTGATCGGCGCCGCCACCGCCACCCCGGAGGCGGTGTTCACGCTGAAGAACAGGGACGGCACCGACATCGCCCCGATCCGCAAGTACCACGTGCGCATCTACTTCATCGCGCCCTGCAGCATCCCAGCCGGCGGCGGCACGGTGTGCACCGGTGCCAACGACGACGGCGGCGCGCCGATCCCCACCCTGAAACGGCTCGAGCTGACCGTCGACTCGACGGGGGCGAACCTGGACATGTACCTGGTGCCTCTCGTCGAGGGCATCGAGAATTTCCAGATCGACTATGGCATCGATACGGACGCCGACGGCACGCCGAACGGCGCGTACGTGACCGCGCCGGCAGCGCTGACGGACTGGCCCAACGTGGTCGCGGTGCGCGTGAACATCCTGGCGAGGAATACCGAGCGCACGCCGGGCTTCATCGACGACAAGAGCTACGACATGGGCGTCGCCGGCGCCGTGACGCCACTCGGACCTTTCAAGCGCCACGTGTACAACGCGGTGATGCGTCTGGTCAATCCGAGCGCACGGAGGGAGTCATGAGCCGCCAGAAGGGCGCCGTCCTGCTCGTGGTCCTGGTCATGCTGGTCGTGATCACGCTGCTGGGACTCGCGTCGATTCGCATGAGCAGCACCAGCCTGCTGGTCGTCGGCAACATGCAGGCGCGCCGGTTCGCCGAGAACCAGGCGCAAATCGCGGTGGAGCAGGTCCTCAGCAGCATCGCGCCGTTCAACAGCCCGACGGCGGCGGTTGCCGTCTCGGCGCCCGCCGGCCTCACCGTGACGGTCGGCAACCGCAACTGCGTGCAAACCGCGCCGGCCGCGGGCTACAGCGCCGTGCAGCCGATTTCCCCCGAGGACAACACCTGGGAATTCGACGTCACGGTGACAGATTCGTTTACCGGTGCGAGGGCGCGCATGGCGCAAGGCACCCGCATCCGCCAGCTTTCCGGGGCTTGCAGCTGAAGCTGCGGTTCCCCCCTAGGAGTCATGCCATGAAGATGTCCACCCTGCTCCGTACGGCTCTCACCTGCGCCGCGCTTGCGATGGCGCCCTCGGGCTGGACCGCGTTCGATCCGGTCAACGACGACACCGACATCTTCCTCGCCAACCCGCAGTTCACGGCGACGCGGCCGAACGTGTTCATCTTCGTCGACAACTCGGCGAACTGGAGCCAGTCCTCGAGCGGCGTGACCAAGTACGACGGCGTGCGCGCC
>DASTTC010000115.1:0-2270 GCA_035760345.1 Burkholderiales bacterium
CCTGGCGACGCTCATCGAGCTGGGCGAGGGGCGCGCGATCGGCGCCGGCCTGTCGCCGGGCGACCGGCACTTCGCGCAGCCGTACTTCTACGTCAGCCCCTACCCGAAGCCCGACACCGAGCACCTGCCGCCGCTGCCGCCCGCGGGCCGCTGGCGCACGCGCGGCTTCTTCGGCGCGGTGGCGACCGCCGTCGACCTCCTGCAGCAGAAAGACCCGCGCGACGCGGCGATGAAGGTACTCGAGGCGGGCTTCGAGGAAAGCCTGCGGCGGCTGGGCTAGGGCGGTTACGCCGCTTCGCCGACTTCCTCGAAATTCGAGATCCTGACCTCTCCGTCGGGAAACCGGGCCACGATCTCGAGCTCGCCGCCCATCGCACGGATGTGCGAGCGCAGTGTGCTGATGTACATGTCGGCGCGCCGCTCCAGCTTGGAGATGCTCGCCTGGCGCACCTTGAGGGTCGCGGCGAGCGTCTCCTGGGAAAGGCCGCGCGCCAGCCGCAATTCCTGCAGCGGCATCTGTTCGAGCAGGGTGCGCGCGCGCGCCTGGGCGCGGGCCCGCGCCGCCGCCGGCATCTTTGCGCGCAGTTCGCCGTACTTCCTAGCCATCGTCTTTCTCCTTGTGCAGGCTTGCGAGGTGCTCGTCATAAAGGCGGTCGGCAAGCGGCACGAACGTTTCGTACCAGCGGCCCTCGCCCGTCTTGTCCCCGCCGATCAGCAGGATCGCCGCGCGCCGGGGATCGAAGGCGTAGAGCACGCGGTACGGACGCCCGCGGTGCTGGATACGCAGCTCGCGCATCCGCGGGTGCCGCGAGCCGGCGATGCCGGAGCTATGCGGGTAGCCCAGTCGGGGCCCACGCGCTTCCAGCAGTTGCACCGACGCGTCGACGGAAACCTGCTCCGCTTCAGTGAGCCCGTTCCACCAGTCGCCGAATTCGTCCGTGTACTCGACTTCCCAATGCGCCATGGACTATAGCCTAGGAGGAATATTCCGTCAAAGGAATATCCGCCGGCCCGCTCCCTGTCCGATCAACGCGCCAGGCGCCCATCGGATGACGCAGTCAGCGCAGCGCCCGATGTCCCTGGCGCACGCGGGGCTTTCTCGGCGCGCCGCCCGGGTGTGGTGGCGAACAGAACGCGCCGCTCGGCGCCGCTAACATCGCCCCCATGAAAACTTCTCTGATCTCTCTCCCGAAAATCTACGCCGACTGGTCCGCCATCGGCTGGGCCATGGTCCTCGGCCACGCTCCCGATTCCACCGACATGCAACCCAACGGCAAGCCCGCGCTGCGCGAGGCGGTGCACGACTGGGAAGCTGAAGGCGGCACGCTGAAGGAAACGTCGCAGACCAAGGCCGCGCGCAAAGCGGCCAAGCGCAAGCCGGCCCCGCGCAAGGCGCCGGGGACGAAGCGTGCCCCCATGAAGGCGAAACGCACCAAGCGCAAGTAGTCCGACAGGACGCGCAGGCGGAGCCGGTTCAGTCCATCCGCAGGTAATCCGCCAGGCGCACGATGCGCACGCCCTCGAACTTCCCGAGCGCAAGGAGCGCCTCGTTGCCGGTGACGATGAGGTCGGCGCGCGCGGCGGCCGCGCACTCCAGGATTCGGTTGTCGGGGTCGTCCCGCAGCACGCGCACGCGTCGTGCGGGCTTCGCCAGGCTCGAGACTTCCCCCAGGAGCACGGCGACCCGCGAGAGCTCTTCGGCGTCGCGCGCGAACTTTCGAGCGAGCACGCCGAGCAGCTCGTCGAGGATTGCCTTCGAGAGCACCAGCTCGTCGCGCTCGGTGAGGATGCGCTGAAGGGCTTCCTCGCCCCGTCCGCCCGGGAACACCAGCGCCGCGACGAGGACGTTGGTGTCGAAGACGACTTTCAAGCGCGCAGGTAGCGCTCGAGGTCCCGTTCAGTGAGCAGGCCGCGCTCGCGCGCCTTGCGGCTCCAGTAGCCCTGGACGCCGCGCAGCGCCTGCTGGCGCCGGCCGATGCGCGCCTCGCGCAACGCGTCCTGGATCACGCCGCTCAGCGTCTTGCCTTCGGCGCGCGCGAGCGCCTCGGCCTCCTTCGCGAGGTCGGCAGGCAGGGAGATCGTTTTCTTGACGGCGGTGGTCATGGGGCGCTCCGGGGCCGGTGTGACGAAATCATACCATCGCCGCCTGGCGGCATCCGGGCCAAGACCGGGTCAGCCGCCCGCCACGCGTTCGAGCGGTTCGAGGTTCTCCATCACCGTCGGCAGCAACTCGCTCACCGTCGGGTGGATCCGCATCCGCTGCTGGAACT